>JAGQXH010000905.1 GCA_020436695.1 Lewinella sp.
CTTCGTGGCACAGGACGGTTACCTGGGGCGTACAACGCTTTCCCGCAGTAGTGTGCGTTTGAATGATGATCTGCGTCCGGAAAGTATCAATTCTTTGGAATTCGGTCTTGAATTCAAAATGCTGAAAAACCGCTTATTCTTTGATCTTTCCTGGTACAATATCCAGTCTACTGATCTGATCTACGACGTTCCGGTTCCGGCGGCTACCGGCTTTAGCGCTTTCCGCGAGAATATCGGTAAAGTAACCAATAAAGGAGTGGAATTCCTGCTTGGTGGATCTCCGGTTCGCGGCCCGAATTTCAACTGGGAACTGGCATTCAATTTTTCTGCCAACAAAAACGAACTGGTTGAACTGATCGAAGACCTGAACAGCCATACCCTGAACACGACCAACTCCGGTAACGTGTCTATTCAGGCTACGGTAGGTGGCGGCTACGGTGATATTTACGGTACTACCTGGCGGACCAACGATGCCGGCCAACTGGTAGTGAACAGCAACGGTGTTCCGCTGGCTTCTTCCGATCGCGTTCTTCTGGGTAATGCCCAGCCGGACTGGATCGGCGGTCTGACCAATACTTTCAGCTACAAGAATCTGATGTTGCGCTTCCTGATCGACGCCCGTATCGGCGGTCAGGTGTATTCTGCTACCAATGCCAGCCTTGATGGTAGTGGTGTTTCTGTGGCAAGTTTGCAGTATCGCGACGGCGGTGTAGTGGTAGACGGTGTAGTAGAGCAGGAAGATGGAACGTATATTGCCAATACCACACAGATCACGGCTCAGCAGTACTGGGGAGCTTACTCCGGTATTGGATCCAATTACGTTTACAATCAGGATAATATCCGTTTGCGCGAATTCGTGTTGGGTTATACTATTCCGGCCAGTTCACTGAGCAGCTCATTCCTGCAAAGTGCTACCATTAGCCTGATCGGTCGTAACCTGTTCTTCCTGTCAAAGGATATTCCGAATGTTGATCCGGAGGCCAGCCTGGGTACTTCCAACGCGGGTATGGGTATCCTGAGCAACAACCTCCCGACCCTGAGAAGTCTTGGATTTAACATTAGCCTTAAATTCTAGTCGCCGTTCTGGATATAGTGTTCAGATAGCTGTAACTTCAGCATGCTATACGCCCGACGGCAAAAATGAAGACCAATTTTTCAGCTTGAAAAAAGAAAACAATGAGATCTAAAATAATAATGCTGGGCCTGATCCTGACGGCTATGTTCGTAGCTCAATGTACAGGCGATTTTAATGACATCAATGTGAATCCGTCCGGATTTACCAGCGATGAGGTCAGTGGTAAATTCTTTTTGACCCGGCCGCAATATAAATTATACGCTCCGGACCGCTATCCTTATTGGCGGGCTCACCTGATCCATGCCGACCGCTATGCTGGGCAGGTTACCTTCGGCTTCAGTGGCAGCTGGTGGTCTGACGGACTGGGGTATAGCTACAACAGTGCTTATACGGATGCTGCCTGGGATTGGCTGGCCGGTTATATCGGTGGTCTGGACAACTATATGAAACTGGTAGACCGGGGTGGTGAATTTGAGAATGAATACATGTTCGCCATCGGCACGATCATGCGGGGCCTTTACTTCCAGATGTATACCGACGCTTTTGGTATGATCCCTTATTCCGAAGCCGTGAATCCGGACATTACGCTGCCTAAATTCGATGATCAAAGTTCCATTTATGCCGGCATCATCAGCGAGCTGGACGAAGCGATGGCAACCATCGGCGATGCGGAAAGAACCGGTGCCAACGTGGATGATGTAGGAGACAATGACCTGTACTACGGTGGTGATCTGCAAAAATGGAAAAAACTGGCCAATACCCTGAAGCTGCGTATGGCTATGCGGGCCAGGGGAGCTTCCGGCGCCGGATTTGCTGATCAGGCCATCACTCAGGCCCTGGCTGCTCCACTGCTGGAGACCGAAGCAGACAATGCCCTGCTGGAAAAGGATAACACTATATCTCAGTGGGATGCTGCCGCTTACGGTGATATCTTTTACAACTTCGGACGCGGATCCGACTGGAAAATAAGTAAGCCGCTGATCGATCTACTGCGTAATAACAACGACCCACGCCTCGATGCCTACGCCGACCCGGCCCCGGGTGGGGTAGTAACCTTCACCAAGCCGGACGGTACCGAAGCGGCAGATCACCAGAAGCGGGTAGATTTTATGCTGCAAAACCTGGATGAAGCAGGTGTGGACTATACCGTTGAGGTGGATGGTGATGTAACTACGATCACGATGCCGGAGAACACCTACTTTGTGGGCCAGCCGGTGCGTTTGAATGGTGAGACTGCGTCATACTCTGCCTATGAATTCTGGTCAAAACCGGATGAGTGGGTGATCCGCGCTAAAAATTCCGGTGATATCTTCCCGGAGATCATCATGACTACCGCCGAAGCATACTTCCTGCGGGCAGAAGCAGCTGTTAGAGGTCTGGGCTCTGATGATGCACAGGCGATGTACAGTGAAGGTATTCGTCAGGCTATGAAGATTTGGAAGGTTGCTGATGCTGATATTGAGACCTATATATCTAATTCGTCTATGGCTACCCTCGATGGTACTATGGAAGAGCAACTGGAAAAGATCGCTACCCAACGCTGGATTGCTGCTTATACCGACGGTTTCGAAGCCTGGGCCATCGTACGGGATACGGGTTACCCTGCCTCTCTGGCTATCGGCGTTTCCGATAATGATCTTTATGCTCCCGGCGATATCAACGGAAAATACCCGCAACGCCTGAGATACGGAAACTCTGCACTTAATACCAACGGTAACAACGTGAGCACCGCCATTGGTGTACAGGGACCGGATCAGCAGGATACGAAGCTGTGGTGGGCTAAGTAAGTCGCTTCCGGCAGTTCATTTTAACTGTCAGCATGATTTTACTGAACACCATTGGGCCTTTTGAAAGAGACTTTCTTCCAAAAGGCCTGTTTTTTTTA
>JAGQXH010000906.1 GCA_020436695.1 Lewinella sp.
GGAGTTGGCCGGTCCATTTTACCGAATAAAAATCGTAGTTGATCTTTTCCTGGTCGGGAGAAAACAAAGTCCAGCCGAAATTGATGTTACGATCAATTCTACTCAGTGCGGGTGTGCCTTCGAAGGTGATGTTGTTGAAATAGTCACCCTGAAGGCCCGCTTCTTTCCTGCTATTGTTCTCGTGATAAAAATACTCCGCCGGGATGGTCACAAAATCTACAGATTCCCGGCCGCAGCCCGGTGCGTAGTTAATAGTGCAGGTCTTGCCAACCTTATCTTTGAGGCCCGCCAAAATACTGACCGGCCGGTTGCCGGGGCCGGAATAGCCACCGAGCCGAGCCTCTACGGCATCCTTCCCGATCAGGGCAATAGACGAGATATTTTTCTTCAGCGGAAGCGTTTGTTGTTCATTTTTCAGTAGCACCATTGATGCAAGCGCTGCCTGCTTTGCCAGTTGACGGTGTGCGGCCGAGCCGTTCCATTGAGCGGCTTCGGCCGGGTCTATATACGGATCTTCAAATAATCCCAGTTTGAATTTAGCGCGCAGCACCCGGCGAACTGCTTCATCGACGGCCGCCTGGTCTACCATACCTTTTTCATAGGCTTCGTAGAAAAGAGGGTAGTGGTCATGCGAGGTTTGAAACATTACATCCAGTCCGTCCTCTACTGATTGTCGGGTGGCGTCGGCGTAATCCGCAGCGGTAAAGTGCAGTACGTTAGCTCCTCCCGTAGCACCGGCATCGGAGATCACAAAACCGTCGAAACCCCATTCCTTTTTCAATTTCTGATTCAGCAGCCAGTCATTTGCCGTACAGGGACGTCCGTCCAGGGAATTGTAAGAGGTCATTACCGACCAGGCTTTCGCCCGCTGAAAACAGGCCTTAAAAGCCGGAAAATAGATTTCCTCCAGTAAGCGCTCATTGAAATGGATGGGGTAACTATCCCGGCCGCCGTCCCCTACGTTGGCAATAAAATGCTTTGGGGTAGTGATCACTCCGGCTTTCTCAAATTGGGAAATAAAAGCCATCGCCATTTGGGTGGTGAGAAACGGATCTTCACCATAAGTCTCTTCGGTGCGTCCCCATCGCACATCCCGGGCAATATTCAGCACCGGCGACAGGATTTGGCGGATGCCTCTGGTCTTGGTCTCCATCATAATAGCGTGGCCTACGACTCCTACCAGACTGGTATCCCAACTCGCAGCCAGGGCTATAGCCTGCGGAAAAGCAGTTGCCCCGTCGCGCACCAGCCCGTGCAGCGCTTCATCAAAAGGGATGATGGGGATGCCCAGACGGGTTTCTTCCACAAAGTATTTTTGAATATCATTGATCAAGGCCGCCGTTTGTTGTGCTGTACCACCACCGGAATAATCCAGCAATTGCTCGGCTTCACCGCCCGATTTTCCTTTGGTCGCTACTTGCAGGCCGAAGATGCCGTGCTTAAATTTTTCTTTCCCGATCGAAAGGTCTCCCGGGATCATGAACATTTGCCAGAATTTTTCTTCCAGCGTCATCCTTGAAAGGAGATCCTCCACTCTGATTTCGATCGGAGTATCAGGGTCTTTGTATACCTGACTGTAGGCGGGTTTCAAGGAAAAAAGAAGGGGCATAAAGAGGATAATCAGTTGGGTTATCGATCTTGTTTGCATGGTCATAAATTGAGATTTGCCGCAAAATCCCAAAAGTCAGTCGCACTGCAAAATACATGCGAAAATAATTCTGCTTTCTTCACCTGATCTCCGGATATGTTAAGGTGCAATAGCATTATCGAAGCACCGTTACTTAGGGAGTATTCTGATGAAAAACTCCAACACCATGAAATTTTATTTGATGAAATCAACTATCGTTTTGCTTTTTACGGCTGGGGTCATGTCCATGTCTGGCTATGCTCAAACTTTCCTGGGTTTGAAGGGTGGATTAACCGCCTCACGTATCACCTATCAATTCGATGCCGGAGAACCTTACCTGGAATATCAGCCTCGCCTGGCACCACATGTTGGCCTGATGGCCGAATTCCGATTATCTGACCGGCTATATTTTCAACCGGAATTGCTGTACGTGGAAAAAGGAAGTAGAGGGAAGGCACTATCCTCCATCGAAAGCCCTCATTTCACCGAGCGTTTTCAGAGTCTTGTGCTTCCTTTATTGTTGAGTGCTCGTTTGGGAGAGCGCTTGAGTCTGACTGCCGGTCCGGAATTTGAGTATCTCATCCGCACCAGGCTGCTGGTGGATGGCAAAAATCCAGGAACACCTTCACCGTCCAGCCTTTTCGATGAGAAGAAATTCTTACTGAATGTTGATGCGGAAGTTGGCTATCGCCTCCACCGGCTTCAATTAAGTCTTCGGGCCGGCCTTCCCTTGCTGCCGGTAGCAAAGATCGACTATACGGATGTGAACGGTGAGGTGTCTGAAACAGCTAAATATTATAATCAGGTACTACAACTGTCGCTGGCGTATCGTTTGATTGGTGACTGATTTGTTCGGTTCGATAAGAAGTTACGGTAATTTCTCAGGTGCCATCTCAAACCGGGGTCAAGCACTTTCCGAGTACGCTTGAAACAGAAAAATGCGCGCTCGGAGAGCACTTGGTGCCGGTTTTGTCGGCTACATCTTACGTGAGAAATTGCTGTATCTGCTAACGAGTTAACTGACTGAGGCCCTTCTTTTCTTTCTTGGCACAATCAACTAATTGTATTACCTTAATAAGGTTTATCATGCGTTTCTCCTCTCTAACCAAAGTGTAAAAACGTGCAAGGACTCTATCTGTTAAACCGGCTAGACAGACCTGCCAACTCAGTGCTCTCCAAACCACCCGACCAGCGGTTCTACCGCCTGTGGGTGGTAGAAGATCACGTCAGTTTGCAAATGGAAAATTCCGGGCCGCCCCTCGAACTGGCCGGTACACTCTGGTTCTTTCCCAAGCGATTTAAACCGGGCATTGCACACCAGGAGATCGAGGGG
>JAGQXH010000907.1 GCA_020436695.1 Lewinella sp.
GTCCCCGTGTCACTTTTTCGGCTGTATCGTGACCGACCAGATCACCCAGGCGGAAAGTACCGGTCTTGGGGCGTCCGATAACCGGGCCGGTCAGTTTATCAACTGTTTCAATGCGCAGGCCCAGATCAGTGGTCAGTTGGTAGATCTTGGCCATAGCATAAACCCCGATTCGGTTGCCGATAAAGCCCGGGGTATCTTTGGCCAGTACGGTTTGTTTACCCAGATATACATCGCCGTAATGCATCAGGAAATCAACAACTTCCGGTTTGGTCTCCTTCGTGGGGATGATCTCCAGCAGGCGCAGATAACGCGGGGGATTGAAGAAGTGAGTCCCGCAAAAATGTTGGCGGAAATCCTCACTGCGGCCCTCGCCCATCATATGAATAGGGATACCTGAAGTATTGGAAGTGACCAGTGATCCTTTTTTCCGGAATTGATCCACCTTTTCAAAGATCTGCCTCTTGATATCCAATCGTTCGATCACCACTTCGATCACCCAGTCGCAATCGCCGATCCTTGCAAAGTCATCCTCGAGATTGCCCGTTTTAATGCGGGAAGCATAGGATTTATCATAAAGGGCAGCTGGTCTGGATTTGATAGCTGCGGCCAGGGCCCCATTGACAATACGGTTGCGGGCGGCCGGCTGATCTTTTTCCGCGTCACTCAGATCGCGCGGAACAATATCCAGCATTAATACCTGCAGGCCGATATTGGCAAAATGACAGGCAATACCAGAACCCATTACGCCGGAACCCAGCACGGCCACTTTCTTTATTCGTCTACTCATTCGTTATTAATATTCGATTTTTAGGTATTCGGTTGGAATATGTTTCGTTTAAAACAGTTGTTTGCTAACAAAAGTTGTTTAGCGAATTTTCGCTGATGGCAAATTTAACAAATGTGTTGGGGTCGGCAAATTTTTCTTTTAGTTTAATGGAAGTCTGTAGTCGTAAGTCTTAACGGATACTGTAAATTCAAACTCCTGCGCTGAATGCGAATCAGAGGTTACCCAGTACTGTTTCCTTAGGCATACAGGTGCAGCGCACCGTCCTATCTCTAGTACAAAACGAGCATACTGCTTCGAGCTACAGCGTAGCGTAACATCCAGCTATTGCCCAAGCAAGAGTTACGCTGCGCTGCAGCTCATTTTCAGTATGTACCTCAATGTTGAAAATATTTCGGTGCGCTGCACCTCCACTGGAGCTAAAGCGGCACGTGGAGCACTTCTTTTTTTGCTTTTCAAAACCTGGGCTGCTTCGCGATTTGATCTTTAACCTCTGATTTCATATGCTACAGGACTGTCATCTCAATGCAATAATGAAACACGAGCAATCTTCTCCAATTTACTTGTAGTGTCCTGATTTTCATCGATAATCCGCGTTTTGTAGCCTAGTGAGAGGTTTTAAGACAGTTTCTAAACTATCTTCGCAGCGTGAAGGCCTTAGAAAATATCCGCATTCTGTTTTCCTGGCAGGTGAGTTCCACTCACCAGCACCGACTGCTGTTGTGGGGAGGGCATATTTTTTTTCTCCTCCTGTTTCTCCTCAGTCTGGTGTATTATCAGGAGCGACTGTTGAGCCTGGACGCGGCCAACTACGCTTTCCATCTGGTGCTGGGGCAGGATTTTTATACCGGTCAGGGGCGCGTGATCACCTATCTGACGCAGATTTTGCCATTGCTCTCAGTAAAATCAGGCTGGTCATTGAAAGCGGTCTTGATGATCTATTCGGCTTCCTTCATCCTCTACTATTACCTGGTATATGTGCTGATCACTCATCTGTTCCGCAATCCACAGGCAGGGATCTTTCTGGCGTTGTCGCTGTGCCTCAGCATGCGCTATAAATTTTACGGTCCGGTAGGAGAAGTGGTGTTGTCTATCGGTCTGCTGGCTTTGCTCATCGGTTGGATCACCCGACCGTCGGATCGATTCGGTAAGCTACCGGTCTGGGCCGATCTGGGGATCGGTATGGCCCTGGCCAGTTTGTTGTTTACCGGGCATCCCTTTATCGCCGTATCCACCGCCATCTTTTTCGGTTTTGAACTGATCCATCGGGATCGCTGGAAAGAATGGCCTTTCTGGGTATTGAGTATTTACACGGGGCTGATCCTCTTTCTGAAAATGAAATTCGATGCCAGTAATGAATATACCCAAATGCGACTCAACCGGCTCAGTGATGTGCAGGAGGTGATCACTAATCTGCCGGATCTCTACATTACCGACCGGCTGCTGTGGTTCTTTGAAACGGAATATGCCTTTCCTTTCACTATCTTTTTACTGTCTTTGGTGTGGATCTGGATACGCGGCAAAAAATGGTTGAGCCTGTATCTGTTTGCCGCTTTCTGGGGGCTGACGGGGCTCATTTTACTGATGCACAATTATCTCAGCGGTCCGATCTACATCATGCTCGACGGGTACCTGAGCCATTTAGGGGTACTTTGGGCCCTGCCCATTGCATTCTGCTGTCTGCCCGAACGTCGCTGGTGGATGCTGGTACTGGTCGGTGTACTATTGCTGTTCGGTCTGGACCGGATCAGGAACAAGCATCGTTTCTTTCGGGAACGCATCGAATACCTGCAGGCGATCATGGACAAAAATGCCGCCGGAGACCAGCGCAAACTGCTGGCGCACATGGACCAGTTTGACTGGAACAAGCTGTGGATGCCCTGGGCGGTGGGCTTTGAAACCTTGCTGATCTCCTCGCTGGACGGGCCGGAAGGTTCCACTACTATTTATTTTCAGCAGCCCCACGAAAACTGGGACGAGCAGCTTGACGATCCGAACTTTTTTCTTTCTCTGCACTATGCTCCGATCTTTGTGAAGCAGGAGTGGTTGAATTCCAGATACTTCCATTTACCCCCGGGACCTTATAAAAAAATTAATATCGAGAGATGATCTTTAAGACATTAGTAAGAAATTAACATTTATCCCCATCCATCTTTTAAGAATTGTTAAA
>JAGQXH010000908.1 GCA_020436695.1 Lewinella sp.
CCTTGATAACATCTTGCTGCGCAGTATAATCCATATTAAATGTTTTATTGTCGATTGAAGACCTGGTATCCAAAAAATCCGGCCCCAGGCACCAAATACTTATTCTACCCTGGAAACAGTTGAAACGTGATCAAGGTTTTGTAAAGACCGGATGGCCAGGTTGAGCTGATCAACATTGGGTACCAGTAAACTGATACGACCTTCAAAATAGCCTTCGTAGCCTTCAATGCTGAATGAGCGAATGTTCAGGTTGAGGGCCGAAGAGATCTGGTGGCTCAGCCTTTCAATAATGCCGGGACCATCGTCAATACCGGTGATCTTCAGGTCTGCCACAAAGGTAGAATTTGTAGTGGAAACCCAATCTGCCTTCATCACCCGGTAACCGTAATTTGCCATCAAATTGGCGGCATTCGGACAGTTAGAGCGGTGGATCTTCAATCCGGCGTTCGCGGTCAGATAGGCAAAGATCTGATCTCCCTGCACCGGATTGCAGCAACTGGCGAAACTGTATTCAAATCGTTCTGCCGGTTCACCGTTGATCATCAACCGGGGTTTGTCAAGTACCTTGCGCGGCGCCCTGGGCCGGTTCGATTCCACTTCGACCGGCGCTGCCTCGGGAACCGGCTCCACTGCCACCAGACGACCGCCTTCCGCTTTAATATGTCGGAAGATATCCGGCACGCTCAGCTTGTCGACGGCAATATCATAAAAAAAGTCGACCCGGGAACTGTAGTTGAAGTGCTTGAGCAAAAACTCCACACTCTCTTCATAGTCAACCTTCAGGTGTTTCAGCTTGCGCTGTATGGCCTCTTTGCCGAATTCGCCCCTGGCCCGGCGTTCTTCTTTGGTAGCCGAGCGGATCTTCGCCCGGGCTTTACCGGTGACCACCATTTTCAGCCAGTCTTCACTGGGTTTTTGGTGGGAGTTGGTGTATACGTGTACCTGATCTCCGTTCTGTAGCCGGTAGCCCATCGGCACCAGGCGGTTATTCACTTTGATGGCCGTACAGTGATAGCCGATGTCAGTATGGATGCTGAACGCAAAATCCAAAGCAGTAGCTCCGGACGGCAGGATCTTCATATCTCCCTTCGGAGTATAGACGAAGACCTCTTCTGTAAAGAGATTGTTAGCCCGGAAATCTCCCAGAAACTCAACGGCGTCGCTGTTCGGATCTTCCAGGATCTCCCGTACATTGTCCAGCCATCTTTCGTATACATCCCGTTGCCCTTTGATGCCTTTGTATTTCCAGTGCGCGGCAAAACCTCGCTCGGCGATCTCGTCCATTCTTTCCGTACGGATCTGTACTTCCACATAACGTCCCTTGGGGCCGATCACAGTGGTATGAAGTGATTCGTATCCGTTGGATTTCGGCGTCGTGATCCAGTCTTTCAGTCGCTCCGGAATGGGCGTATGTACATCCGTAACAATGGAGTATACCTGCCAGCACATCAGTTTCTCGCGTTCGGGCGGAACATCGAGGACGATGCGCACAGCAAACAGGTCATAGATCTCCTCAAAGGGTACCTGCTTATTCTTGATCTTATTCCAGATAGAATAGATGGATTTGGGCCGGCCATAGATGTGATAGGGCACATCCAGGCTATTGAGCTTTTCCTTAAGCGGCGTGATGAATTCCTGGATATACGCTTCTCTGGACCTTTTGGTCTCCGCCAGCTTTCGGGCAATGGCCTGGTAGTTGTCCGGATCCGTGATCTTCATACACAGATCCAGAAACTCGGTCTTAAAAGCGTAGAGCCCCAGCCGGTGGGCCAGAGGTGCATAGATGTAGCTGGTCTCCGCCGCGATCTTTAGTTGCTTGTGGCGGGGCATAGAGCCGAGGGTCCGCATATTGTGGAGCCGATCGGCCATTTTTACCAATACCACCCTCACATCCTCGACCAGCGTACTGAGCACTTTTTTGAAATTCTCAGCCTGCGGACTTTCCGAATTATACGCACTGTCCAGTTTGGTGAGACCATCCACGATCTTACCGATACGGGTACCGAACCGCTTTTCGATCTCAGCCTGTGTCACTTCCGTGTCTTCAACGACGTCGTGTAGTAGCGCTGCCGCAATGGCGGTGGGGCCCAATCCGATCTCTGAAGCGCAGATCTTGGCAACAGCGATGGGGTGCAGCACATAAGGTTCACCGGATTTCCGGCGTTGTTCCTGGTGTGCTTCCACCGCTAATTCATAGGCATCGCGTATGTTTTTGCTGTCCTGTTCGTCCATACCCGATTTGATGGACGCTATCATATCCTGATAAGCGGACTCTATACGCTCTTGCTCTTCTTTGTTTTTTACTAATACCTCCGGCATGATTTTTTCCTACTGTATTCTCGTTCATGGAATTTGGTTAGATCAGTTAGGGCATTTGACTTTTGTAGCCGGTGAGAATATCCTTTAACCTTCCTATTTAACAGCTAATTATGCATCGAGAAGCTCAAAAAAAGAGCTCAACCAGCTTCTATACAAAGCTAATCAAATTTCTGGAAAAAACTTTTGATCCTATCCCTTTCAAATCCTATTCTTTTTTATCAAAAAGATTATATATTTGCATCGCTTTTGAAAAAGGCAGCTGAAAGTGCTGCTTTTTTTATCTAAACGCGGGTGTGGCGAAATTGGTAGACGCGCTAGACTTAGGATCTAGTGCCGCAAGGCGTGGGGGTTCGAGTCCCTCCACCCGCACATTTTTGAGAAAAGAGGAGTGAGCAGGTGAATTTTTAGTGAGTAAAGAGGGACGAGAAGTTTATCCCGCATGCAGAGAAGCGGAATCGGGAAGTCCCTCCACCCGCACATTTTTGTGAATGAGGAGTGAGACAGTGAGTAGGTTGAATACCTATTGAAGCAAGACGTAACAAAACAGCAAAGCAAACTTTGCTTTCAGCAATTTGGATGCAACACCCTGAGCCGGGTTCATCAATTCGGCGCACAGGGTTAGTACCAGGGAATG
>JAGQXH010000909.1 GCA_020436695.1 Lewinella sp.
GTACGGCCTGCTCTTTTTGTAGGAGCTCGATCTGGCTTTGTTTGGTCTGGGCCTGATAGTCGGCTTCCATCCGGCTGGCCATTTCCCGGTTCTCCCTATCGCGATTCCGTTCGTGTACTTCGTTGTATTGCCGGAGATAGTAGAGTGCTGTTTGCTGATCATTTTTTTTATCGAACAGATCAGACAACTGTAAAAGTGCCCGGGCCTCATAGAGGAACATCTCCGTCTGGCGGGAGATATCCAGTGCTTGCTTGGAGAAGGAAATGGCCTGATCATATTCGCCATTGGCTTCGTCCGTTTTGCTCAGCACGGCCAGAGACTGGATCTTTTTTCTGGTGAAACTTTGATCTTCGGCTATTTTCAGGGCTTCCACTGCGTGTTTTTTCGCTTGGTCATATTTATTGAGCTGACACTCGATATTGGCCAGGGTGATCAGGATACTGGATTTTGACTCCAGATCATCCATAGCATTGATCAGCTTCAACGTACCCAGTACCTCCTCATAGGCTTCCTCAATCTTTCCGGTTTTCAATTTAACATTGGCTACTTCGTCGGCGAAGATGGCGGTGATCGCGGGGATCTTTAGATTTTTCCCAACCGTCAGCGCTTCTTCAAAGTAGGAAATAGCCCGGTCAAAATCATTCTGGGCGTGGTAGACCGATCCCAGATTACCCAGGATCAGCGCTTTCAGACGATCTTCCTTAATTCGTTCATCTTCGTAAAATGTCAGGGCCTTTAGCAAAGATTGTATGGCCTCATTGTAAGCCAGATTGTAGATTCGGACCAGAGCGATATTATTATAACAGGCTGCCTGCGTGTAGTAATCATTAATGAGTTCCGCCAGTTGGATCGATCTTTGGTAGTAGTGAATGATGGTATCTCCCGCCATCCCCAGTTTATAGTAGGCGATCCCTTTATTTTTGAAGGCTTCGGCCATCCCTTTTTTGTAATGACTCGTTTTAGACAGGCGCAACGCTTTATCAGCATATTTTAACACGCTATCGGGCTGGATGCGGCGATAGGTATAGCTGATCTCGTTGATGAGATCAATCTTTCTATTCTGATCGGTTTCCTGTTGAAAGGTATTCCACAGACTATCGATTTCCTGTAGAATACTCTGAGCACGTGAATTACCGGACAGGCATAAGATAAATATAATAGCGAAGTTTGATGCACAAAATTTGATCATACATACCCATTTGTAGCATTGGCAATAAAGAGAGGGGATTATTCACTTTTGCAATTATGTTTAGGAACTGAACTATATGTGTGTATGTCGGATGAGCCTGCTTGATCTCAAAGGCAATAAGATGGTGTATGTGGTGGTCGTTCTAACGTAGGAAAGTAAGTAAGTGTTTAGCAAATATAAAAAATACTGCATAATTGTTGTCCATCCTCTGCGGCTTTGCCCTTTTTTTCGTGAAGACCTATTGTGCTGTATTGTTTTTACTTTTAACTTTGTAATTCAAAGTACTTGGATAAAATCTAAATTAAATTGAAATGATCCGGTTTTTTAAGAACCCCTTTTCTGATAAAACCCTGTTGACCGGCTTGATCTTTCTCCTGGTCTCCTTCATCTGTTTCATCAGCACTATTCATTCCGAAGCGGTGGCCTTTGATATTTTCTCTCAGTCGTTTTTCGTCAATTACGGCTTATTTTGGACCTACCTGATCATCATGCTGGTGTACAACCAGATGGAATTCGGTAAATGGTGGCGCTTCAAAAGCTTAGCAAACAATCTGTTGTTACTGCAGTTGGGCAACCTAAGTGCGTATGCCCTTAATCGTACTGTTCCGGTGTTCAATGTGTCTACCGACTGGTTGGTGAGTTATCTGGTGCTTTACAATCTCGCCCTGATCTTGTTTGCCTTACGTACAGACCGGCGACCGGATAGTATAAACTTTGCGCTGGCTTTCATTCTATCCACCGGCCTGGTTTTCCAACTGTACGAAAGCATTTACATCGGCCCGATCTATGCGATCGGCATCGTAGCCTTTTGGTTTTACGGACTATCGTTACATGCTTTTATACCATTCTGGTTTCTACTGGCAGGAGGTCGGATCATCCTGAAATATTGGAGAATATCGGTGCGTTACAAGCCGGTTATCCTGACGGGCATTCTACTTCCACTGGTGATGATCAGCCTGTTCACCATTCGCTGGGTTACCCTGCAACATCACATCACGGAAGACTTTCATCAGCAGCATCAACCAAAAGTAGAAAGGGATCTTCCGGCCTGGGTGCGTTTGAGCCAGGATCTGCCCCTGGATTGGATCAGTGAACGTATCCTGAAAAGCGGACTGGTCTACAAAACTTTTGATGCTGCCAATTTTGGTGCGTTTATGGGAGGCGACCTGCTTAATGAGCGTCGTCAGCACGATCCCCTGGTATACATTGCTTCTGTATTTGGCAGCGATCTGAGAGATGTTGATGATAACAACCGCCTTCATCTTTTGCGGGCTATGTTTGATCAGCGGCATCAGACGGAGGCCAAACTCTGGCGGGGCGATAATCTGAAAACTTCCGACATTGTTACCAATGTGCAGTTATTTCCCGAATACCGTCTGGCTTACACGGAAAAGACTATTCTGATACACAATCAATTACGGCTGGATCAGTTCAGAAGAACCCAGGAAGCTCTGTATACCTTTTATTTGCCGGAAGGCTCCGTAGTGACTTCTGCGGCGCTTTGGATAGAAGGGGAGGAGCGGCCGGCTTATTTGACTACCAAAGAAAAAGCGGATAGTGCCTACACCCAGATCGTGGGGTATGAAAGACGAGATCCGCTCCTGGTACACTGGCAGGAGGGAAACCGGGTGAGTGTACGGATATTCCCGTGTACGCCGGAAAAAGATCGCCAGTTTAAGATCGGCATCACCAGTCCGATGGCTTATCCCGGTGAAGGCCGACTTGAATATCACAACATC
>JAGQXH010000090.1 GCA_020436695.1 Lewinella sp.
TTTCCGAACCGCCGGACAATTTCTTTGATTGATTCTTCAAGCCTGGTGTTATTACCCGAAAAGTGATAATCCATTGCCTTTGTAAAACTGAGTACTTCATGCTTAATAAAGGCTAAATAGAAAAAGTAGCCCGCAAAAACCTGTTCCGATAAAATAGCTACTTTGAAACGCTTCACTACCAACTCCCGGCGATGCAAAACAATGATGCATTCCCGGAAATTTTCGGGGTCAACTTCAAAATCCGATAAGATCTTTTCGCGCTTTTCTTTTTCGGTTTCCCCAAAATCTACTGCGTGGAATAAAGAAAGCACCCCCAACGTCTTCAGGTATGTTGGATCGAGCAATTCTTCAATGTCTTTGACATAAGTAGAAAAGTAACTGTCAAATAGTTGAAGAAGAGAGTTTGGTATTTCGGATACTTTTCTGTCCTTCCACAAACGCGCTGCCATCAGTGCAAAACGAATGTTCCCCTGCACTAAACTCACTATATCACGCTTTTGCTTGTCATTTCTTATGTAGAAAGGAGCGTCATTTATGATTTCTCGGATTACCTCATTTGGAACTGTTTCAACGATTTGCAAGACGGCGTCGACACCAACTAATTCTCTTTCGACCGCTTCCCTTGCATAATTCCGGACTGTCATAACGATCCGAAAATCTTTACCTGCTTTCCGTTTTAAGTAATTAAGCACCTGCTTTAGATTATTCAACTGCCGATTTGCATCTTCAACCAACAAATAGCCAGATTGTAAAGTACTGAACCAAAGTTGTAGATCGCGATAAACATCCTGACCGTTTTCTTCGAGGACAAAAACCGGTCTTTGATCTATGCTCGATAACTCCTCCAACACATGAAGTGCTAAACGCGTCTTCCCAACACCGGACGGTCCAGTCACACAAACGATGCTGTGCTGCTCAATTTTTAATTTTAACTCAGCAACTTCGTCTTTTCTCCCCACAAAGGGATTGTCCAATGGTGTCGAAATACCACCACTGTGTCGGATTTTGTATTGTATAAAATGCTTCTTAAAAAAGAGCTGGCCTGTCCCAATATCGACCGACAGAAATAACTCTGCCAGTCCCGGATACTTTTGGGCTAGATCATTAGCCAATGTTGACCTGCCCAATAGGCTGATTTCAAATCCCTTATTTTTACCATAGACTTTTAATTCCCTTTCCTGATCTAATTCTAAGTCCACATTATAACATAACTTTAACTCCCTTATCTCAGATTTACCCATTCCCAGTTTTTCCATCTCCTCGGCGCAAGCATCAATATCTGCCTTGAACTTTTTAACTATCCTACGCTTTTCTGTTGTCGCATGCTCTGCCCACATACACCGTCCATCATCTAGCCAAAAATGTACGTCCGGACGTCCGGTTGTTGTCTTTAATTTAAATGCATGACTACCATTTGGTGAGACCGTAACTATACTTGGATCATCTAGCCATAAATATTGGTTGATCAACAACTGGAAGCTTGCCGGATCGATCTCCTGCAGCCTTCTGATGATTTCATTATATTGCCTATTCATTTCACGAATTGGTTTCAAGGGGCCGATTAAGCTTCATCTAAGCAATGCTATCCATACTTGGTCGAAGATCTTATAAATTACTTATCCAGCGATTTAGCGCCACTCAAAAATATGAAATTATTAATACCATTTTTACCCAAACCTCAAGCATCTCCTCTGCTAGCCGATAAAGGATTGCAGTTAAAGGAGCATCCGAATAGTCATATAGGAAAATGGGATCAGCAGTTCTGGGCTAAATGCGTTTGGACTTTCAAACCATTGGAAGTAATCTTCCTCCGGACGCTCTTCTTTAGCTGATCGTCTTAGGATAAAATCAAGACCTCATAATTGAGGTTATGTTAAGTAGTGTGTGGGATTTTCTTTTTTGCGCCTCCTCAAACAACACAACCGCCAGCTTAGAAAAAGCCGGCAATCCTCTGCTTGCTCACCAGATATTCTCTTGAAGAAATGAAGCAATCCACTCCCCACAGATTAACCGCTTCCCGACGCTCAAAAGCCGTCCAGTTATGGCCACTGTCCTGGTAAGTGATAAAGTCATAGCGGATGCCGGTCTCAAAGTCTGTAATATTGAACAACTGACCGCTCAGGACGCTCACATTGAATGATTCCTCAAATCCCTGCCAGTCCAGGAAGTTGCTTTAGTATTTTAAGCACATGCGCCGGATTTTTGCAGATTCTTTGCCGCTGCCTTAACTTTCTTACAAAATAAACTCTAAATTACCTTCACTTAAGACGGTATACTTTCCGCTCGGAAGGGCCTTTTGCGATAAAACTACAGCTGGATTTTGATTGAAGCAAGCGATAACCGGCGGCAAAACTTAAGCATTTTGATCTCCCGGATGGTAGCGGGGGATGAAAAAGCTTTTTGTGCTATATACCAAATATATTACAACAAGTTGCTGCGGTATGGGAATATCATACTTCCTGAGATACAGCTTGTCGAAGATGCAATTCAGGATCTTTTTGTCTGGATACTGGAAAATCCACAGAAAATCAAAAAGATCAATAACTTTGAAGTATACCTGTTTCAGTCTTTAAAAAGAAATCTAAGAGACCATGCTAAAAAGAAGGGCCGCTCCAAGGCCCTGCTTGAACAAATTTCCAAAGCCAGGTCTCCTCGCCTTTTCCAGGATTCCATTGAGCTTAAAATAATAGAGCAGGAAGATCTGGAGTTAAAAAAAAATTGGGTCGAGCAAAAATTAGAGCAATTACCTGCTCATCAAAAAGAGATCATTTTCCTGCGCTATTATCAAGATCTGAGCTACGACGAAATAGCAGCGATCGTTTCTACCAGCAATCAGGTGATCAGGAATTTTGTTGCGCGGGCCTTAAAGCGTATTCGCCAATTGGGTAGTTTGGAAAAACTCTGGCTCCTCTTCTCCCTGGCCGTGTTTTGTAAATAATCCTTCCATTTTGGGTTACAAAAATCACTTCTCCATATCTGGTAATAATTGAACTGGAAATCTGAGAGACTGTATGAAAACCTCTTACCGGGTTTTCATACAGTCTCTGTGGCTTGATAGTCTAGGTCAGGATATTCCAACCCTAAAAATGCATAAGCAGAAGCATGGCAAAGTTTGTCTTCTACAAGAATTTTGAGTTTGGGCAATTTATTGATGACCCTGCTTTTAAGCAGTGGGTATTTTCTCCGACCAGAAAGCAGGATGCGTTTTGGAAAGGATTTGTAGCGATCTATCCGGAAAAGGAAAAAGCGGTAATAGAAGCTCGTGAATTTTTATTGGGTACGAAAAAGTACTTTGACCAAATAGGAGCTGATGAGCAGGAAATCCAAAATAAATTGCAAGAGGTTTTAGATAGAGCTTCCGCAAAGACTAAGGCTGATCCCCAGTCCGGCCATGTGGTTCGGATCACGAACTCCGGCCAAAGGCAAACAACAGGGAAGAAGCAGCGATTTTCCCGCCGCTGGGCAATCGCTGCATCCATTGCGCTGGTTTTGTGTACAGTAAGCTGGTTTTGGTTCAGTAATACAGAAAGAACCCTTACCTATTCCACCAATTACGGCGAGTGGAAAACGGTAGTGCTACCAGACGGTTCCACCGTGCAGCTTAATGCCAATTCCGAATTAGTCTTGCAAAAAAAATGGGAAGAGGCCGCCGATCGAAAAGTATATTTAAAAGGCGAGGCATTCTTCAATGTAGCCAAAAAACCAAAGACTGGATCCAAATTTATAGTGGTTACTTCTGACCTGGAAATAGAGGTACTGGGCACTGCCTTTAATGTGCATACCCGGGGAGAAGGAACCGAAGTATATCTTGAAGAAGGCGCTATTAAACTGGAACATGGCCAACAGGAAACCACGATGAGGCCCGGCGATTTCATCGCCTATTCCGGGCAAAAAGAAAAAATCACAGCCCGTCACAGCCGTACGGATAGCGGGGGAGCGGCTCCTGATGCCTGGAAAGATGGTGTTATCATTTTTACCAACGATTACGCTTTCCCGATCCTAAAAAAACTGGAGGAGATCTATGGGATAGAATTTGAAGTGAACAACGAAGCGATCTATAGCAAAAAATATACGGTAGCCGTGCCCATGGAAGAGCTAAAGATCGTCATTCCTATCTTAAAAAAATCCATGCAGGTAGAGATCACTGTGGAAAATAACCTTTTGATCTTGGAATAAAGAAACCGGAACGACATGGCAGTGTCATTCCGGCAACATTACTTATTACTAGTAAAAAAGCAAAAGTATGTGTAAAACAAAACTTTACAAAACATCTAAACTCCTTTGTATTCTTTTACTGTGTCTGGGGTTTAGCGTCCATTCTACCCAGGCGGAACCTTCCGGCCGATTTGACGGAACCGCCCTGGATAAGCCACTCATCGAAATACTCAATGAATTTGGAGAGAAGTACCAGGTCTTCTTTTCCTACGAGGCAACCTTATTGGAAAAAATAAACGTCGATTTTGAATTCAGGCCGAACGAAGGCCTGGAACAAGCTATAGATCGTTTGATGGCCATTACGAACCTGCAGTACGATTCCTTTAATCAGAAGTACTTTGTTATTTATCAAAAAAATGCAAAGGCGAAGAAGGATTCCAGGAAAGTGATGAAAAAATTGAAGCAAATTGATAAGTTACAGCAAAAAGGTACGGTCTCCCTACAACAAAAAGGCAGACTGCCGGATCAGCAATTATCTGCTATAGTACAGGCTGTGGTCGAGCTGAAAAAGGAGCGGATCATTACGGGCACAGTTAAAGATGTTGACGGCAACCCGCTCATCGGGGCTACCGTTCAAGCCAGGGGGAGTAATACAGGTACTATTACAGATTTTGAAGGTTCCTTCTCCGTTACCGTGCCGGACGATGCTACCGCCCTGATCGTCTCTTATGTGGGTTACGCTACGCTGGAAGTGGAGCTTGCAGGCCGAACGACCTTTGACCTCATCCTGCGAGAAGATACGTCCGTCCTGGATGAGGTAGTAGTGATCGGCTATGGAACACAACAAAAAAAGAACCTGACCGGAGCGGTTGATCAGGTATCAGCAGATGTTTTTGAAAACCGGCCCATGTCGAACCTGACCGTTGGCCTTCAGGGTGTTTTGCCCAATTTAAATATTACCCTCCAGGACGGCAAACCCAATCAGGCGCCGAGCTACAACATCAGAGGTACTACTTCAATTGGCCAGGGTGGAGATGCACTGGTCCTGATCGATGGTGTAGAAGGTGATCCAAGTTTGATCAATCCGAATGATATTGAAAGCGTCTCTCTGCTAAAAGATGCTGCATCCGCAGCCATTTATGGAGCAAGGGGGACTTTTGGCGTAGTGCTGATCACGACAAAAAATCCGACAAAGGGAAAAACAAGCATTACCTATTCGGGAAATACCTCTTTTAAATCCCCGGTCGTCAGGCCGGAATACGTCACAGACGGATATACCTGGTCAGAGCGGTTTAACGAAGCTACTGTCAACTGGGAAGGCTCTTTGCCGAGTAAAATAAACAAGACCATGAGGTTCTCCCAGGAATATCTGGCAGAACTAAAATATCGGAAAGAACATCCCGAACAGTTTACCGAAGACTGGGCGATCGACCCTGCCAATGGAGAGTATGTATATTATTCCAGTACCGACGTCTATGGTGAACTGTACAAAAACCATACCGCAGCGAACGAACATAATGTAACCGTATCGGGGAGTTCTGAGCAGGCCGGTTATATGATCACCGGCAGATACTTTGGCCAGGAGGGCATTTTCAGATACAATTCCGATGACTACAGTATGTTGAATTTCCGGGCCAAGGGATCGGTCCAGGTTTTACCCTGGTTGGAATTTGAGAACAATACTCAATATTCCAACATGAAATATCATAACCCGCTGAATGTAGGTGAGGGAGGAGGCATTTGGAGGAATATAGCGGATGAAGGGTTTCCCATGTCTCCGATCTTTAACCCCGACGGCACCTTGACGCATACCTCCGCCTATAATGTGGGAGACTTTTGGTACGGAAAAAACGGGATCGATTCTGATCGCCGGGTGTTGAGGAATACGACGGGATTTGTGGCTAAATTGTACGACAATAGCTTCAGGATCACGGGAAATTTTACTTTTCAAAATACCGACAATAATGAAAAACGCAGAAGAGTACCTGTACCCTATGATAAAAGCCCGGGGGTAACCTCCTATGTAGGAACTTCGACCAATGATCTCCAAAGTATTCAAAGAGAAACGCAATACGTTGCGACCAATCTTTATGGAGAATATGAAAAAACCTTTAAAGGAGTTCACTACTTTAAAGCTATGGCCGGGGTCAACTATGAGCAATCCACCTATAACCGGCTGGAATCAGAGCGCAACGGCCTGATCTTTGAAGATGCCTCGGATATCAATTTGGCTTTGGGGCAAGATATAAATGTCGTTGGAGGTTTTGAAAAATGGGCCATATTCGGGAGTTTTTCCAGGATCAATTATTCCTACAAGGATAGATATCTCCTTGAATTCAACGGCCGCTATGACGGATCATCCAAATTTCCAGCCAATGAACGATTTGCCTTCTTCCCTTCTTTATCTGCCGGCTGGAGAATTTCCAATGAATCCTTTTGGGGTGTATCTGATAAATTTATTTCAGGCTTAAAGTTGAGAGGATCATACGGCTCGTTAGGAAACGGCAATATTGCGTCTTATGTATACCAGGAGCAATTCTCCATTGTTCAATCGGATGATATTCTCGGCGGCACCAAACCGCAGACGACCAGCCGGCCGGAAGTACTTCCCGACGGATTAACCTGGGAAACTTCCACAACGACGAACATTGGTCTGGACATTGGTTTTTTGTCCAACCGCCTTACGTTCGTAGCGGATTGGTACATTCGCCAAACGACGGATATGTTTACCATCGGCCGGACCTTACCGGCAGTATTTGGAGCTACAGCCCCCAAGGGGAACTACGCTGACCTGGAAACCAAAGGGTTTGAAATTTCCATGTTGTGGAGAGATCGCTTTGATCTGGGAACGAAACCCTTTCACTACGATGTACGCATAACCCTGGCAGATAACAGATCTGTCATCACCAAATACAACAATCCCGAGAAGATCCTTTCCGATTATTACGAAGGCATGGTGATCGGCGAGATCTGGGGATATACGAACGACGGCTATTTTGTGGATCAGAGTGATATCGACGGCCATGCCGATCAAAGTCAATTCAAGTCTACCTCCTGGGGGCAGTATTTTCCAGGAGATGTGAAGTTCATGGATACCAACGGGGATGGAGCAATTAACCCCGGTACCAACCGTCTGGAAAACCCCGGAGACCGGTCAATTATCGGGAATTCAGCTCCTCGTTATCTTTATGGTATCCGCATTGGCGCCGATTGGAATAACTTTTTCCTCACTACCTTCTTTCAGGGAGTGGCTAAACAAGACTGGTGGCCAAGTACCGAAGCGAGTGTATTCTGGGGGCAGTACAACCGGCCTTATAATCCCCTTCCGGCTTGGCATCTTGATAATTACTGGACCCCGGACAACCCCAATGCTTATCTGCCCAGATACGTTTCCCGCTTAGCCAATCGGGATGGAGGAATACTACGGGAAGCCCAAACCAAATACCTCCAGAATATCGCCTACATCAGAATGAAAAATTTTCAACTCGGATATAACCTGCCCTCCGCGCTGATCGGCAAAATGGGGATACAATCCGCCAGGATCTATTTCACCGGCGAAAACCTGTGGACATGGTCACCCCTTTATAAGATCACCAAAGACCTGGATGTTGAAAACACCGGGCCGTCAGACCAGGTGTTTACTTCGGGCAATGCCGGAGACGGCTATAATTATCCCATGATGAAAAGCGTAAGTTTTGGTTTAACTGTAAATTTTTAATTCGTCGATATGAAAACTCAATATATATGGCTTTTATCCCTTGCAACTATTTTTATCGCTTGTGATGATGCCCTCGATCTGATCCCTCAGGATACCGCTTCCAAAGATGCAGTATTCGGCAGCGAAAAAGGATTGGAATTATTCTCCTATTCATTTTACAATTTTTTGCCCAGTGCCAACAATATACATACTTGCGATGCCATGTCGGATTATGCGGCCCGTCGGGATGCACCGGTATTTTTAAGGCAAAATGCCTATAATGCCACTACGACCGATATTACCAATGCATCCGGATATTCCCTGGTGGCATTGGGTGCTGACTGGAACTGGGGGTGGGGGCATTTGCGAAATTTCAACTATTTCATTGAAAACTGCAATGATCCGCGTGTCTCAGACGAAGTCAAAAACCATTACATTGGTCTGGCCAGGTTTTTTCGGGCTTATTTTTACTTTGAAAAGGTAAAAAGGTATGGCGAAGTTCCCTGGATCGACAGGCCACTCGATGTGGAGGACCCTGACCTTTATAAAGGGCGCGATCCGCGTACTTTGGTGATGAATCATGTGCTGGAAGATCTTGATTTTGCGATCCAGAATATCAAAACTACAAGCGATGGGACCCGGAGCCTGGTTACGAAATGGGTTGCTTATGCGTTGAAATCCAGAGTTTGCCTGTTTGAAGGTACTTTTCGTAAATACCACCGGGAGCTTGGCCTGGAAGGCACCGCAGCCGAATGGTTGACTGAGGCAGAAAATGCGGCGCAAAAAATAATTGCTGAATCGGGTTTTAAAGTTTATACCGGTGCCGGTACAGATCAATCTTATCGGAGATTATTTACCAACGACAGCCCGGTGAGCGAGGAAATTATCATGTCTTCGATCATGGATGCAGGCCTGGCAAAGACCCATGCCGCCAATTGGTATTATACCAGCACTACTACTGGGGTCAGATTTAACTTTATCCGGACATTCATTAATACTTACCTAAACATCGACGGCACTCCTTTTACCGACAACCCGGCTTACCAGACCATGCAGTTTCAGGAGGAAGTAAAAGGTAGGGATAAAAGGCTACAGCAAACCATTCGCATGGGAGATTATGAGCGAACACGTGGCGGAACTTCGGTGCCGACTCCTCCGGACATGGATTATTCCTATACTGGTTATCATCCGATCAAGTGGTCTCTTGATGATGCCAATGTGGATACCAGGGATCTCAATACCAATTCGGTATCCATGTTCCGTTATGGCGAGGTTTTATTAAACTACGCAGAGGCAAAAGCGGAACTCGGCACGCTTACCGATGGGGATTGGGCAACCACAGTAGGCGCCCTACGCGCCAGGGCCGGGATAACGGGCGGGCTTACGGCAAAACCCACAATGGTGGATGCCTATCTTCAGACCCACTATTTTCCGAATATCTCCGATCCTGTCCTTTTGGAGATTAGAAGAGAAAGGGGCATTGAATTGTGTTTTGAAGGCCTGAGGTATTATGATCTGATGAGATGGGGAAAAGGTGATCTGCTGGAAATGGAATGGAATGGGATCTACGTTCCGGCGATCGATACACCACTGGATCTGAATGAAGACGGGACTCCGGATGTGGTTTACTTTAAGGAGGAGCCGGCGAGCCGGATCTCCGGAGTCATTTATATCAATGTTTCTGAAACAGTCGGTGGAATTGCCAATGCCTATAAGCTTAAAAATGACACCTACGGAGAGATCACCTGGTTGAACACCGTGCCTCGGAAATGGGAAGACAAGAAGTACTATTATCCCATCCCTGAAGATGCCCGTCTAACCAACCCAAACCTCGGGCAAAACCCGGGATGGTAAGGCCTTCTTCAGCGGTGTATAAACAATATGCCTTGTAACATTCTGTAGGGAGTCGTCCGCCGGCAGACGGCTCCCTGCTTATAATACCCGATTTTTATATTGAAGTTGTCTAAGGCTTTCTGCTGCCGGCGAAAAACCTGCATTTTGACGCCAATTGAAGCGAATTTTTCACTGCATAGTAGCGCTACGAAGTTAAAAATTGGTGCAGAGTGGCGGCAAAAGGTGCGTTTTGCAGCCCAGTGAGGAAACCTTAGACAACTTCATTAACAACATCAATGTTTATTTAATCTTATGAGGACTTTCTTTTTTACATTGCTTTTAATTCCTGTTTCGTTTAGTATACTGGCCCAATCTGCCAATAACAAACCTAAGCTTGTTGTAGGCATCGTTATCGACCAAATGCGGCAGGATTACCTTTGGCGCTACTATGACCGATATGCTGACGATGGCTTTAAACGTATTCTCACGCAAGGATTTCAGTTTAAAAACGCCCATTACAATTACAATGGGACCTTAACGGGGCCGGGCCACGCTTCTATCTATACCGGCACCACACCCAGTCGCCACGGCATCATTGGCAATGACTGGTACGACAGAGAAGCTGGGACCAAGGTCAATTGTGTGGGCGATCCGGGCGTGAAACCGCTTGGAGGTAGTGGTAAAGGCCAGGGCGTATCACCCCATCGGATGGAAGTGACCACCGTAACCGATGAGTTGAGCATATTTACCAATCACCGGGCCAAAGTAGTAGGGGTTTCCTATAAGGACCGGGGCGCTACGCTTCCCGCCGGCCATAACCCTACCGGCGCCTATTGGTACGACGGAGCAACGGGAGAATTTGTTACCAGCACCTATTTCCGTACGGCTTTGCCCGATTGGCTGATCGCGTTCAACAACCTACAACTCCCCAAAAAATACGTCCAGCAGCATTGGGAACCACTCTACCCGATTGAGACCTATACATCCAGCATCGACGATGACAACCCCTATGAGCACGCCAGGTGGCGCAAAGAAACACCCACTTTTCCCTACGATCTATCCGGCGATCGCAACCCGTACGGGTCTTTCTATGGGAGTCCTTTTGCCAACACCGTACTAACGGAATTAGCGTTGGCGGCCCTGGAAGGAGAAAAAATGGGCACGGATGCCATCACTGATTTTCTGACGATAAGTTACTCGTCCACCGATTCCGAAGGGCATGCAGTTGGCCCTCGCGCTGTTGAAATTGAAGATATGTACCTGCGACTCGACCGCGACCTGGCCCATTTGATGCAGGAACTGGACCAGAAGGTGGGCAAAGACGGATATGTCCTTTTTATTTCTGCAGATCATGGAGTTGTGGACAATTCCAGGTATCTCGTCGACCATAAATATCCGGCAGGTCGCTTTGGTGATAGTCTGATCCAGGTGGTCCGGGAAAAAGTCCAGAGAAAATACGGGGAAGGGGAATGGTTCCTGGATTTAAACGCTTCGGAAATTTTCCTCAATCGCCCCCTGATCAAATACCGGGGCATCGACCTGGCTGAAATACAAACCTTCACAGCCGATTGTCTGATGGAATTTCCCTTTGTCAGTGAGGTATTTACCGCTACGGCTTTGGCTCAGAGAAATATCACCGACCCCTTCATCCAGCTGGTGCAGAACGGTTATAATACCAAGCGGTCGGGAGATGTGATGATGGTGATGAAATCGGGTTTCCTATACGGAAAGCCACACGATAAGGGCACTACCCATGGTACTCCTTATACCTATGACACGCATATTCCAATACTTTTTTACGGAGCGGGTATTCCGGCCGGTTTTTCAGTTAGAAAGGTGGCGATCACCGATATTGCCCCCACCGTATCCATGTTACTGGAAATACCCCTGCCCAGCGGAGCTACGGGTACGCCGCTGCTGGAGTTATTTGAGCAGTAATTCACAACACCTTCACTCAAAAAATAGAGGACTCCGTCATCCGGGTGAAGCGCTTCAGGAATTTGACGCCCAACACCTACTCCACATCTTGCCGGGTAAGCCTACCCGGTAAGCGAACTCGCCGGCTTCGTCGTAAAAGCCACGAGTCTGCATAATGGCGTTGATGCGCCTGGTCTTTACCGCATCCAACAGAACGGCTCCGCTGGCCGATTACCTGACCAAACCTTTTCACCTGGCAGAACCCAATACCCGAATAAAGGCCGTTTTGCGCCAAAAAAAACTGGATGGACAAAATAGAGTAGAGAGTGGGAATATTGTAAAATATCACAGAATCATCACAACAACATAAAATTTAAATTCAAAAAAGACAACTTTATCCTTTTTAGATCGTATACCGGATAAAATTTGACACCAAATGAAAGAGATCCTGAAGTCGGTATGGTGTTTGAGTGCTATCCTCGGCATTTTATCTTGTCATAATTCCCCGCCTCTGGAAGACCGGCTGGAGCAATTGGCTCAGGCTTTTCACGACCTGGATTGTCGCCAGGCCACATTAGAAGCAGAAACCAGCTCCAGCTGGGACGATGTCGTAGCGCAGCTCGATGCCCGGCTGCCGGAAAGTATGCCTGCTGCCGAAAAAAACAACATGCTGATGGTGCGCAATGCGGGCCTCATCCGGATGTTTGAGAGCTATCACGAGCTGCCCGATTCGGTGCAGGCACTCGTTAGCTGGGTTGAACAAAAAGATAACGAAGTAGTAGCTTCATTAAATGAGATCAAAGCAAAAAGGTCGGTACTGGACAAGGAAAAACGAGACTTTTTCCTGGCTGTTGAAAAGCGATCAGCTGCAAAACTCTCTACGATGCGCGAAAACTTTGACGCAATAAGAAATACCCCCTGCCAATAAATTCCATTAAAATCCTCTAAGAAGTTTTCCTATGAAAAAATTGATCTTTACGGCCCTCGTGGGCCTGGGGTTGTCTATGTTCTTTGCCGCCTGTAAAAAGGATGAAGTAGTGATTGACACTCTGCCCGCAACCGATTTCAGCCATGATATTGCGTTGGAGTGGAATACACTGCTGTTGGATGTAGAGCGGTTTACACCCGGGTACAAACCGCCGGTTTCGGCACGCACCATCGGTTACGTAGGGCTCACGGCTTATGAGGCTATCGTACACGGCATGAGCAGTGAGTTTAATTCTTTGGGCAAATACTACCCAGGTCTGGAACTGCCTCAACCGGGATCCAATGAGATCTACGATTGGGAAGTATGCCTGAACGCTGCTTACGAAGCAGCATTTCACTATTTTTTTCCTACTGCTCCTGCTTCCCAGCAGTTCAAGATCATTAGTCTGGCAGACCGATGGGAATCCAGGCTGGAATCCAAGGTTTCCCAACAGGTGTTCAACCGCTCCGTTGACTTCGGCATCGAGGTAGCCCATGCGGTATACAACTGGTCCAAATCGGACCACTGGGGGCACGAAGCTTTCCTGAGTCTTCACGATGACGACTATATTCCTCCCGGGGGCACGGGGCTGTGGCAGCCGACCTTTCCCGATTATCAGCCGGCACTGCTCCCTCATTGGGGCAAGGTACGCACTTTTGCAGCATCTTCCGGAGATAGCGTAGATCCTCCCCTACCCTACAGTGAATCTTCCAATTCCCCAATTTACCTGGAGGCGAAAGAAACCCAGATGCTGGTCAGGGAGATCAAGGCCGGCGGCAGAGCAGAAGATCGCTGGATCGCTGAGT
The DNA here is from genome assembly GCA_020436695.1 of Lewinella sp. Lineage (GTDB taxonomy): Bacteria > Bacteroidota > Bacteroidia > Chitinophagales > Saprospiraceae > Flavilitoribacter. The sequence goes on from JAGQXH010000090.1 coordinate 13,376, forward strand.
TCTGGAGCGACGATTGCCCGATCCTGACCTTCACCCCGGCCGGCCGGTGGATATCGATCACCAACCAGATCGTCGAACTGGAAAAGCTGTCTTTAGAGGATGCGGTGTATGCCTATGCCAAGGTGGGGTTGGCGCTTTCGGACGCGGGTGTGAAATGTTGGGGAGAAAAATACAAGCACAACTGCGAACGCCCGATCGACTACATCCGCAGAATCATGCTCGATACCGAATGGAATACCATTATGTGCCCCGACGGTTCAGGTGGGTATTATACACCGAATTTCCCGACCTATCCTTCCGGCCACGCTACCTTTTCTTCTGCTGCTGCCGAAGTACTCACTGATCTTTTCGGACAGCACTATGCCTTTACCGACAGAAGCCACGAAGGCCGAACCGAATTCAACGGCACTCCCCGTTCTTTTCCAGATTTCTACAGTATGGCCCGGGAAAATGCCTATTCCCGGGTACCCCTCGGCGTTCATTTTTTTATGGATTCCGATGCCGGTACAGCGCTTGGGGCCAGAGTTGGCAAGCGAGTGAATGCCTTGCCTTGGAAGAATTGATCCCATGCGCAACAGTAAATTTTATTTCAGACAATTTTATCCTAAATAAAATTTAACTATTTTTGGCATTCTATCTTTTGCCAAAATCGCCTAAAGTGAAAACCTGGTATTCTTTTTTCGTTATTGCGTTTGTTTGTTTAATACTCACTGACTGTTCAAATGAAGATCGGGAACGGGAGCGCCTGCTGGAGGAACGGAAAAAAAAGGAACTCGCCCTACAGCGATTAAGCCGGGTAACGGCCCTGCCCCGCGAGGTGGATGCACCGGCTGACAATCCGACTACTCCAGCCAGGGTTGCCCTGGGCAAATTGCTTTTTTACGACCCAGTACTTTCCGGAAACAAAGATGTTGCCTGTGCCAGTTGTCATCATCCGAACAACGGATATGCCGAATTCCGGGATATTTCCATCGGTGTAAACGGCCGGGGTTTGGGCAGTCAGCGGCGGTTCAATGAACCCAACGACATTCCCTTTGTCAGACGAAATGCCCATACCATCATTAATACCGCCTTTAACGGAATAAACCGGTACCAACAATATAAACCGGAGAAGGCGCCGATGTTCTGGGATTCCCGGGTGGAAAGTTTGGAAGCACAAGCCCTGGAGCCGATAAAAACGCTCGAAGAGATGCGAGGGCGTCATTTCAGCGAAACAGAGATCCTGGATGAAGTGATCCGCCGTATAAAAGCCATTCCAGAATATGAGGCTCTGTTCCGCAAAGCTTTTTCCGGAGCAGAGCCCATTACTATCAGCAATCTGGGTAAAGCTATTGCCGCTTTTGAACGGAGCCTGGTGACCAATAATTCCCGCTTTGATCAATACATGAGGGGCGATAAAAGCGCTATTTCTCTGGACGAGGCGCCTGGGTTTGAACTATTTAAGAAAGTGGGCTGTGCCAATTGCCACAACGGCCCCATGTTCTCGGACTATAAAATGCATGTCTTGGGAGTGCCTGAAAACGAAAAATTAGAGGAACCGGATCGAGGTTTTGAAGAGCGCTTTGCCTTCCGTACCCCTACCCTGCGCAATCTCCGGTTTACCGCTCCGTATATGCACAACGGCGAATTGAAAACATTGAAAAGCGTATTGGAATTCTACCAGGATATTGCTCAGGGAAAAAATCGCAACCGGGCCGTATCTAATGAAAAACTGGACACGCTGATCAAAGAGATCCAGCTGAATATAAGGGATATGGCTCCGATCATTTCTTTTTTTAATACGCTCAACGATAATTCTTTTGATCAGGACATCCCGGCAGAAGTACCCAGTAAACTGAAGGTGGGCGGAGATATAAATTAACGTGAACTAAGGCATTGAACATCACGAAGGTCCAAGAAAGCCGGGGTAAGGAGCATGGGGCAAGGAGTCTAACAATCAGGTGAAGATTTACTCCATGCCCCATGCGCCCTGCTCCAAGCTTTGGATTACTGTAAGTTAGTGATTATCACTATCATATTATCAGTCACTGGCTTTAGTTCACGTTAAATTAACCTGGATGAGAGAGTCGCTTGTTCACTTAATCCTTCATCAGATCCTTCATACTCAATCGCTGGAATACCAGATCAGCCTGGCTGCCCTCGTATACAATACCGATTGTGTTCTCATCAATCGTGGTCAGGCAGGAATAGCCCCTACCCTGGCCTTCGTCAATCCGGGTAAAATACTTTTCGTGCCAGGTCAGGCCGTCATCTTCACTGACCTTAATAGTCAGGTTCCGGCGGATATATTGATCATCAGGATTGGAAAAAAGCAGAAGATCCCGGCCCTGATACCGGTGTTTTATCAAGCTGGCCATACAGACCGGTTCCGGGAGTGCCTGTCGTGAGGTGGCATGCTCGGTCCAGGTTTGGCCCAGATCCCTGGTGATCATCACCGACCGGGCGCCGGTACCTTTACCCTCGCCACTGCCGCGGTCATCCCTCATGTTTAACATCAAGGCATGATCGGATAACTCCACTACCTGAGCTTCTGTTGTTCTGGATTTGGCTCCCGTTCCGATTGACCAGCTGTTACCACGGTCCTTGCTGTAGACAATAGTAGCATGCGGCACTTCATTTTCGTCCTTGAACTGAGCTGGAAAGATCAGTGTGCCATTTGAGGTATAAATCCCTTTGCCCGGACCATCCAGCAACAGATGCCACTCCTTGTCCTTAATCTGGCTGGTGATGTTGACCGGTTCCGACCAGGTCAGGCCGTCATCTTCACTTTTAGTCAACAGGAATTGTCCAGTTTGCAGCGGTTCCAAGCCGGGTTCAGATGCAAACCAGGCAGGTTTACCGCCGTGCCCGTGCACCCATAGCGCCGCCACCCAGATGGTATTGGTTTCCCGGTCTATCAGAACGCAGGGATCGCCAATGCCGTTTTCCTGTTGTGATAAACCTCCCCATTCGCCTCTATCCATGATCACCTTCATGGGCTCCCAGGTGCGGCCACCGTCCGTACTGCGACTCATGCCCACATCGATATCCTCCTGCAGGTCTCCACTTTGTGTGTAGCGCATATCATAGACCGCGATCAGCGTACCCTTATTGGTAGTGGCCAGGCCAGGGATACGGTAAGTATGCACCTGATCCTCATTGTGCCGGCGAAGGGCAAGACCAATCCTTCTTGGTGGATTGGGTACAGCCGGAGGTACAGCCCATTTGTTCCGGTCAACGACGAGATCCGGCACGGCAAGCGCGATGGTATGGTCCAGATCGGCGCCGGCATGTAAAGTT
>JAGQXH010000910.1:0-1443 GCA_020436695.1 Lewinella sp.
GGATGAAACCGATCCGGCCGTACGATTTAATGAGGAACAGGTAATGGAGGTGCGCGACGAAAACGGCGTGTGGCATCCTATCCGGGCCGCATTTCGCTACTTAACCCAGCGTCCGTGGAACCGGCTTCCGATCCATAGCCGTACACGAATTCTCAACCCGACCATTGCCTGCCTGGCCGGAGGACGTAACAAACTTGTAGCAGCCAAAGCTTATGATCTTTACAATGCGGAATTAAGAGGGAGCGGTCTTCGGATCAATTTGCCTGAAACCATTTGGGATGTGCAAAAAGCGGAGATCCCGCTCTGGATCAGCAAAATGGGAGGACAGGCTGTGATCAAGGTGCCTTATAGCAATGCCGGTCAGGGAGTATTCACGGTTGTTAATCAGTCGGAGCTGGATCATTTCATGGCGATGGACTTTCCCTATGACCGCTTTATCGTACAGAGTCTGATCGGAAATTACCAGTGGAGCTCGAAAAGCAGCAAAGGTCGCCTGTATCATGTGGGGACCATCCCCAACTCAAAAGGGAAGACCTATGTGGCCGACCTGCGTATGATGATCAGTTCGACGGCTTCCGGTTTACGTCCTCTGTGTGTATATGCCCGGCGGGCCGCTAATCCGCTTGAAGATGTGCTGACCGATAGCAGCGACTCCTGGGAAATGCTGGGCACCAATCTGTCGATCAAGCTGGAGGACGGCAAATGGGATAGCGATACCACCCGGCTGGTGCTGATGGACCGTCGTGACTTTAATAAGCTGGGTATTGGTATGGATGACCTGATCGAGGCCTACATCCAGACGGTACTTTCAACAATTGCCATTGACCAGATGGCGCAGACGTTGTTTAATAAACAGGGGAAATTCCGGATGCGGCTGTTTCGAAGCCTGAATGATGATGATGCATTCCTCCGGGAGATCTTGCTTTGATATTGATGAAATATAAACTCTTAGTACTTACTGACCATAGTAGTCAGAACGACTCTAATTCGATCTTTGCGCTGCTACAGGCCATGCGCATCCACCCGTACAGTGACCGGATAGATGTAGCTTCCAAAGGAGTGGACGCTAATCGCGATTTTTTTGAAGGAAAGATCGGAGCAGCACTGCAGGCCTGCCCGGTAACGGCCGGATTCTCCTATCATTCTGATGGAAAGTATTTTACGGAAGGACTGCGCGCGGTAAGCCTTGACGATTATCACGCCATCTTCCTCAGACTTCCTCCTCCACTGGATAATAATTTTCTGACGGCTCTGGGCCGTCAGTTCCCCGACCAGAAGATCATTAACCGGCCGAGTGGCTTGTTCAAAACAGCTTCCAAGGCATTCCTGCTGCAATTTGCGGAAGTATGTCCGGCCATGAAGCTGTGCGAAACGGCTGCGGATATTCGGGAATTCAGTGCGCAATTCTCTATCGTTTTAAAGCCTTTGCGCAACTATGGAGGT
>JAGQXH010000910.1:1463-2924 GCA_020436695.1 Lewinella sp.
AAATTGAGAACGCTCGGGCTGAGGTGGACGGGAAGATGCTGCCGTTGGATCATTTTCTGAAAGTATATGAAAAAGATCCTATCCCATATTTGGGAATGATGTTTCTTACCAATGTCGATCAGGGGGATAAGCGGATCATTGTAGTGAACGGCCAGATACTGGGAGGCGTACTCAGAATGCCGCCCCCCGGAGCTTGGTTGTGTAATGCAGCACAGGGAGGTTATGCCGTGAGTTCGGAGATCACCGAAGCAGAAGATCGTATAGCCCGCATTATAACGCCGGTATTATTACGTACCGGCATAGTTATGTTTGGTTTTGATACCCTGACCGGTGACGACGGCCAACGGGTACTATCAGAGATCAATACGCTAAGCATTGGCGGTCTTCCCCAAATGGGCGAACTCAATAATTCTCCGGTAGTGGAACAGGCTGCTGATCTGCTTTGGCAATATGTTAACAACGAAATGTATGGACACAAAGACTAATGTAGGCGAATGGGAACCCTCTTTTGTAAAAGAACTGAACCTGGAGGAGATCCCTCCCGGCACGATACGAAGATTCTGGCTGCAACTGGTTTCGGATGGGATGGGGCAACCCATTTCTATTCCGGTCATAGTCGCTAAAGGGATCAGGTCCGGACCGGTATTGGGCCTCACTGCTGCCGTACATGGAGATGAACTGAATGGCATACCTATTATTCAGCGTATGCTAAAGGAGATCGATCCTACCCGCCTGAAAGGAACGATCGTGGGGATACCGGTAGTCAATAACCCTTCTTACTTTCGCCGGAAACGAAGGTTTATCGACGGACGGGACCTGAATCATATTATGCCCGGTAAAGCCGACGGCAACGTAAGTGAAGTATACGCTTATCGATTTTTTCAACGGGTAGTCCGCCATTTCGAATATCTGCTGGATCTGCATACGGCCAGTGCCGGTCGGGTCAATTCTTACTACATACGGGCGGATCTGAAAGAGCCGGTAACCCGGAAAATGGCCATGCTGCAAAATGCGCAGATCGTGGTGCATAATCCGCCATACGACGGCACTTTGCGCGGCGCGGCCGAATCACATGATATACACGCCATTACCCTGGAAGTAGGCAATCCTAATACGTTCCAAAAAGGGTATATCCGTACGGGGTTAACGGGAATTCACAATTTTCTGATCCACTTGGGTATGACCAGCGGGGAAATAGAACTCGGTGATAATCTGCCTATCATCTGCGATCGCTCCTATTGGATGTATACCGACCGGGGCGGCATTCTGACCGTTCTTCCCCAGGTGGCCGAGGTAGTAGAGAAAGATCAGGTAGTGGCGAGAATACACAATGTATTTGGAGATCTGGTCAAGGAATATATTGCTCCGGAAAAAGGAATTGTCATCGGAAAAAGTGTAAGCCCCATCAACCAGTCCGGAGGGCGGATTTTGCATCTGGGGATTATCCGGCAGACTTAGCCA
>JAGQXH010000911.1 GCA_020436695.1 Lewinella sp.
TTCATCATCCCACTCGGCAATCGTTTCACGGGTGCTTTGGTCCATGCATTTGGCGATCCATTCCGGATCGTATTCCACATCGTGATCGGCAAGGACCTCTTCCGGAACACCATCCCACACATTGGGTCGGTTACCCACATAACCCAGGTCATCAAATCCCATTTTAGTGGTGTAGTATCCCGTAACCGTAAGGTTGCGAATGAGCTCAAAGAACTTAATGCCCGGAGCCATATCCGGTTTCTTACCATCCGGATCAGGGTAGGCAATATCGTCGATGATCCCGATCTGCTCGCTATCTGAGCAACTAACGAATTCTTTATTGAAACGGCGGTTGGATTCCGCATCGAGCCACATCAGGCCACCGCGCATGGGCAATTTGTGATAAGGCATATCCTTTACAATAAACTCGATGAATTCGGGTACTGCCGCATCGGTAGCCGAACCGGCGGTATCGGTAGCCGGCAGAATGATATCACAGAGTACGGCAATGGTAGCCAGCTCATGTTCATTAAGATACTCCTCGGCCAGCACTTCCTTGTCGTGTTCGATCTCATTGGGGAGTCGTCCGTATAATCCCGGTGCACCAGCAGTCGGAGTGGTGGTTCCGGGAGTGGAAGAGGTGTTTTCTGGCTTACAGCCGGCAGCACCGATGGTAGCTCCGGCCACTGTTCCTACTAACAGCGTTTTTAAAGAATCTCTTCTTTTCATAACTTTTTGTTTTTAGGCCATTACCGGCTGTTAAATATTCTTTTGCTTAAACTGTTCGACGATATACTCTGACGTACGCATAGCCAGGGCCATGATCGTCCAGGTACAGTTTTTGTCGGCCTGTGAAACGAAGGGGCCGGCATCTACCACAAATACATTGTCTGCATCGTGCAACTGGCAGTATTTGTTGGTTACGGATGTCCGCGGATTATCGCCCATACGTGTTGTGCCTACTTCATGAATGATCTGGCCGGGATTCAACAAGCCCCAGTCGCGATCTTTACCTGGTTTTTCACCGAGTGGCGTACCACCCATAGCATGGATGATCTCTTCGAAGGTATCGTGCATGTGTTTAGCCTGCAGGCGCTCGTTGTCCGACCATTTATAGTCGAAACGGAGCACTGGAATACCCCATTGATCCACTGTGTTCGGATCGATCTCGCAACGATTATCCCGTAATGCAATTGCTTCCCCGCGGCCGGCCATACTGATAAAAGCGCCGTAGTATTTCTTGACATCCTGGCGCAACTTATCGCCGTAGCCGCCGGTGGGCAGACCCAGATATTTGTTGTATTCGGAAACGTTAAATCCAAATCCATACATGGGCGTACCCATACCGCCGCCAACCTCGATGTGGTAGCCGCGTGGGAAGTCCAGCTTTTTATTGTCGAGCCACCAGGGCGAATAAACGTGCATACCGCCTACACCGTCCTGATTGTAACCTGTTTTTTGATCCATCAGGGCCGGTACAAACCCGGAACGACCGGCACCGGTAGAATCGTGCAGATAACGACCTACGTTATCGCTGCTGTTACCCAGGCCGTTCGGATGCTGACTACTTTTTGAATTGAGCAGGATACGGGCCGTACTACAGGCTGAGGCACCCAGTACCACGGCCCGGCCTTTCAGCTGGTATTCTTTCCGATCTTCTTTATTGACATAGGATACGCCGGTGGCGCGGCCTTCACTGTCGGTGGTTACATTTTTCACCATGCAATTGGCGTAGAGGTCTACGCGGCCACCGTTGATGGCGGGAATACAGAAAACCGAACTTGAGGAAAAGTCGGCGTACACACTACAGGAGCGATTACACTGCCGGCAGTAAAAACAAACGCCGCGTTCATTGTTCAGTTTCTTGGTCAGAATGGAAAGACGGGCAGGAATCACATCCACGCCGACTTTGCGGGCGGCCTTAATGTAATATAGCTCGTGCAAACGCGGTTTGGGTGGCGGCAGGAAAAAGCCGTCAGGATCATTGTATCTTTTTTCGTTGGAACCGTATACGCCGACCATTTTGTCCAGTCGATCGTAATACGGCTTAATATCATCGTAGCTGATCGGCCAGTTATCTCCAAGTCCGTCAACATCCTTATGCTTGAAGTCAGTAGGGCCAAAGCGCAGTGAGATCCGTCCCCAGTGATTGGTCCGGCCTCCTAACATCCGTGCGCGCCACCACATGAAATTGGTACCGTCTTTTTGCGTATAAGGCTCACCGTCGACCGACCAGTCTCCCCACGACATATCGAAATCACCGAATGCCCGGGTTACGCTGGCACCGCGACGCGGCGATTCCCAGGGCCATTTCAATTGAGTTTGGGTAATTGGATCTTTCGGATCAAAAAAAGGCCCGGCTTCGACCAGGGCAACTTTCATTCCTGCTTCGGATAGGATCTTTGTCGCCATTCCACCGCCGGCTCCGGAGCCGACGATGATCGCATCGTACTCCTGCTCATTGTTGATAATTTGCATGTTTGTCTATTTACTCTGGTATTCGATTTCAGTTTGGAATTGCTAAATATAAGAACTGGTTATCTCCTGCCGCAATTTTGCACTCTTTTTTACAATTCCGGCTTTTAAAATTAAGAGACCGGCGGTCATACTATTAGCAGAGTCATGGTAATTTTCAATTCATCCAAGATTCGCCCCCGGTTTCAGCAACAAATTTTATGCGACTGCGTATACCGTAATTGGTCCTCCTATACTTACAGTATACTAACCATCTTCCGCAATAATGCACTATGAGAATCTTGAAACTAGTCAAGTATCTTTACTTGATACCCAGTTTTTCAATTCCTTTTACCAAACATTTCCTGAAATACTTTTTAGGTTTATTTGCATTTGCCCTGTTTTTGCCAAACTATACCTGCCTGAATGCCCAGCACAACTTTCTGCTCTACAGTATGCAGCAGATCCCGCAATCCAATCTGATGAAT
>JAGQXH010000912.1 GCA_020436695.1 Lewinella sp.
CGCCCTTTAACAAATCCCTGATCTGGTACTCTTACGATGAATCGGAGGAGTTCCCCTGGGTGAAAACCGGCGGTAAGAACCCAATGGCAGGCCCGGTCTACTACAGCGATAGGTATGAGGGCCAGGAAAATCGTTATCCGGACTATTTTGACGGCAAATTGTTCGTCTATGAATGGATGCGCGACTGGATCTTTGTTATTCACCAGGATGAGAACGGCAACTATATTCAGGCTGATCCCTTTGTGCCTAATATGGAAATGGCCAACCCCATCGATATGATGTTCGGCCCGGACGGAAACCTGTACGTACTAGAGTATGGAGAAACCTGGTACGGACACAATCAGGATGCCCGTTTTTCCCGTATAGAGTACGAAAGCGGCAACCGCCATCCGATCGCTCGTATTACGATGGATAAAACGGTAGGCGCAGCGCCACTGACGGTAGCTTTCTCTGCTGAAAAAAGTGAAGACCTGGATCGCGAAAAACTCACCTATACCTGGGCTTTTGGAGATGATGCGGTGCAGGATGTAAGCATGGCTCCCTCCCATACTTTTGCTGAGCCCGGTATTTATCAGGTGACGCTGAAAGTGACCGACGAAAGTGGCCATTCGGATGAAACTACGGCGGAGGTTCAGGTGGGCAATGAACCGCCAAAGATCGTCTGGAATATTGACGGCAATGAATCTTTTTATTGGGATAATGGCTCGATCAAGTACCGCGTGGCCGTAACCGATAAGGAAGACGGATCACTGGAGGCCGGTACGCTGGACGCCGGACGGGTTCGGGTGTCGATAGATTATTTGCCCGAGGGCCTTGATGTGACCGAGATGGCCATGGGGCATCAAACGGCTGACAGCCAGCCCGTCGGCAAATTCGCCAAAGGCCAGCAATTGATCGACGGTTCCGATTGCAAAGCCTGTCATGCCATTGATAGGAAAGTGAACGGACCCAGCTATCTGGAGATCTCCAAAAAATACGCTGGTCAGGAGAATGCCGTGACCTATCTGGCCGATAAGATCATTAAAGGCGGTGGCGGTGTCTGGGGAGAAACCGCTATGGCCGCTCACCCTCAACTGAGCGTGGAACAAACCTCATCGATAGCCGAGTATATCCTTTCGCTGGCTAATGGAGCGAATGTACAATCCGCTTTCCCGGTGGTAGGTACTTTTGTGACCAATATGCACAAAAGTGATAACACCGAGGGCGCTTATGTGCTGATTGCGACTTATGTTGATCAAGGCAGCGGAGAGATCAAATCGATCACGTCTCAGGAGATGATGGTATTGCGATATCCGCAATTGGAAGCCGAACGCTACAGTAGCAAAAGTAACAATACAAAAGTGGGCACCATTCGCAACCGAAACGACGGTATGCTCAATCTGACCAACAATCAATACCTGGCTTTTGACGCCATTGATCTTACCGGAGTAGAAACCATTACACTGGAAGCGGCCGTGAAACAGGCCGGTAAAGTGGAACTTCATTTGGACGGAACCGGCGGCGAACTGGCCGGTGAGACCATCCTGACCCCAACCGGGGAAGCCGTGAAAACTTTCCGATTAACGCCCAATGGCACGGACGGTAAGCACGACCTCTATTTTGTATTCAAGAACACCGAAGGTGGCCAGGTCAATGCTTCGCTGGACAGGATAGGTTTTAGCCCTGGGGCAGGATTGCTGTCAGCGAAATAGGGATTTATGGATGATTGGATGTTGGGATATTTGGACGATAAGAAAAGAAAATCCAAATATCCCAACGTCTAAACGTCCCAACCTCACTCCCTCACAAACACCAGCTCATCATCTTCCGAAAGCCGGATCATCACCGAGGGTTGGGCGGGTAGGGGAGAGGAAATATCCAGACCGGTCACCAGATCTGCGGCACTCACTACATCCGAATTAATATTCCCGAAATGGCGCGGCAGGCGTTCACCGTCGAATGTGGCGAACATACTGGCGATGGGTTTGCCAAGCTCTTGGATCATCTGCTGGGTATAAGCGTCCCGCACGAGTCTGAAGGCCACTTCGAAAGGAGTTTCGGTTAGCTGAACCGGAAGATGCCGGGTCTGTTCCACCTGTATCGTCAGCGGTTGGGCGTGGTAAAGCAGGAGCGTTTCCAGTTTAGGGTGTAGTCTGGGTACGTAATGTTTGAGCATGGCCAGATCATCCACTAAAATTTCAATAGGTTCGGGTGAGTGAACTGACTGGTAGAGCCGGAGCAGACGCAATACGCTGACCGGGTCGGTAGCATCGGTCCCGATACTCCATAAAGTATCGGTTGGAAAGAGCACCAGGCCGCTGTTGCGGAGTGTGGCGAGCGCTTCATCTAGTGGGTAGTCCGGCACCATACAGTTTCTACTGTTTGTAGACATCAGCATCATAGACACGGGATTTGTATTAATGACGGTAATCCGCCTTTAAAAATATGCTTTTGGGAAACGCAGATATTCAGATCCTCCCAACCGGACCGGCGGGAAGGTGTAAGGGATGGTTAATTAGTGCTCAGTCAGCTAGTCTGCAATCGTCAGTCAAGTGAAATAGTTGACGGCATTGCCCCGGATTGTGGTAGATTGAGTGTTGCGATTCCGGAAACATCGCCCTGCCAGTCTAAATGCTGAAATACCATGCCAGGACTGGCGACTATTGACTTTCGACATACAACTTACTAACAAAGTAATGAAAAAGGGACGGACTTTGAAGAAAATTTCAACAGCGATGGGAATGGGGCATTATATACTAATCTAAATGGGTTCGGTTTGTTAAACCAATTCTGTTATGTATATCTCTTAAACTCTTTTTTAACCGGCGTATTGTTCTTTAAGAGACCAAATTTTAATTTTTCCAACCTGCAACAGGTACATCCCGGAAATTTTAAGGCTTATATTTTCGTTTTGGAAAAATGTCGCCCGTTGTGCA
>JAGQXH010000913.1 GCA_020436695.1 Lewinella sp.
CCGTTCCACTCGCCACCGTGTTTATGGGCACAATCTTCGATCACAAACAGGTCATGACGGGCAGCCAGGTCCATGATGGCGTTCATATCGGCAAAGCTGCCGTACAGGTGGACCGGGATGATCGCCTTGGTGCGTGGCGTAACGGCTTCCTCAATTTTTTCGGGGTCCAGGCACCAGGTGTTCTCACAAACATCCACCAAAACAGGTATGGCATTGACATCCAGTACCGTAGCAGCGGTTGCCTGCCAGGTTAGTCCGGGCACGATCACCTCATCTTCCCAACCAACACCCAGTGCTTCTAAAGCCAACTGTAAGGTAACGGTGCCGTTAGCAACAGAAACGGCATAACGGGTGCCGGTAAACGCCGCAAACGCCTGATTGAAGGCCTGTTCCTTGGGGCCATTATACGACCAGACACCACTGTTCAGTACCTCCAGCAGCGCATTTGCTTCCCGTTCATCCCAGACCGGCCATCGGGGCCAGGGATCTTCCTTGAAATTCCTGATCGGTTTTCCGTCGTTAAGGGCCAGGTGTGCCATAGGTCGTATTGATTCTCGCTATTGCTGTATGTAATACAGCTTACAAATCTGGTTCTTTTTCGGCCTTTTGCTACAAAAAAATAAGTTTATACAGACTCCCGCAAATAGTATTTTACGAAAAAATTATGGTTTTTTACCCTTCTTCCCGGAAGTTAAAAAACCATAATAATCAGGCAAAAAAATAGAAGGAAAGCCACAGTAAAGGATATTATCTTACCAGCACGAAGCGCAATATGGTGAGATGTGGAGCGAATTTTCTTCACCCTTATCACTAACCAAATCACATGAGAAACCTAATTACCTTAAACCTATTTCTAATCGGCGCATGCCTCATCCTCACTACCTCATCCTGTGAAAAAGAGGAGATGGTGGAAGCGCCCACAGCCGGGATCTTCCGCAGTATCGCCGGCAAACAAGTCGCCTTCTCGGCGCTCACCTTAAACGCCGATCAGTGGCAATGGGATTTTGGTGACGGCAACAACAGTCAGGAAAAAAATCCAGTCCATATTTACGACCAGGGCGGCATTTATACCATCACACTCACCGCTACCAATAGTGTGGGTACGGCTCAGGCAACTACTCAGGTCTCCCTCGATCTGACCCCTTATGAAATGCTTACCGGCGGCCCCAATGATCCGGACGGAAAAACCTGGCGCATCAGTGCCGCTCATTCGGATAAAGACGCCATTGCACTGGCCAATGCAGATATGACCGTCATTCAGGAAGTGCCACAGGGAGCACTAGGATTATTCCTCGGCCTGGGGGAAGAATATGAAGACGAATTCACCTTTAAGGCCGACGGCAGCTACATCCATGACAATAAGAACGGCGGCTCGTTCGGTGGGCTGGTATTTGCCTTGGTGACACAAACACCAATCGTCAATATAACGGACGAGAGTCAAGGTTTCGGCTTTGCCTCACTGGCCTTCACGCCGGAGAGCGGTGCTACTTTTACTTATACGGCAGAAAAAGACCTAACGATCACTGCTGTCGATCAGAACAATGACAGCAATACCTATGAAGTCACCTATCCGGGCGTGAGCACGCTTAGTTTTTCCGGGAATGAATTCATTGGTTTCATGGGTTTCCACCGGGAATGTATCATCCAGGAGATCACTCCGGAGAAAATGCGGCTGGCCATGTTCATGTCGGCCACTCAGGGAGCCAACTTCAATAAACCCTCACTGGTAGTCATCTTCACTTTTGAAGCCGTGAACTGATATTAATTGCTTTCTGACAACTGGTTCTTTACTATAGGACCGGCTTTTCCGCTTACACCGGATATCCATTGCACCGGTCGTTCAACATTAACCCTCATCATTAAAACCGGCATATATGCGAAAATATTTACCAACACCAAGCCTGCACAGGTTGCTAGCCTCCGGCCTGATCCTGGCCCTGACCTTTTCCTTACAGGCCGCGTCGGCACACCTGTATACTAAAGCTGATTTTGGATCTAACACTACAAGCGCGCTCCCAACTACCATCACCGGAAAAGTATCCGCAGCCGGTGAAGATGTCGGGCTTATCGGGGTAACCGTAGCGGTAAAAGGTACCAGTTCCGGGACCGTCACCGATATGGACGGCATGTATCGTATAGAAGTGCAAAGCCCTGACGATGTCCTGATGTTTTCCTTCGTGGGTTATGAAACCCAAGAAATAGTAGTCGGCAGCCAGACCGTGATAGATGTCGTACTCGAAGAGAGTGCACAAATCCTGGATGAGGTGGTTGTCACCGCTCTCGGCCTGTCACGACAGGAACGTTCATTGGGCTTTTCCGTAGGCCGCGTACAGGGTGATGATGTTACCCGGGTCACCCAGGAAAACGTGCTGAATTCGCTGGCCGGAAAAGTAGCCGGTGTCAGTATCAGTTCCACCGGCGGTACCGGCTCTTCCGTTAACATGGTGATTCGCGGCGCCACCTCACTGAGTAGCGACAACCAGCCGCTGTTCGTAGTGGATGGTGTTCCGCTGATCAACACACTGAACAACGTTACGTCTTTCGGTAGCCGGAACAATGTGGATTACGGCAACGCTATTTCCGACCTCAACCCGGATGACATAGCCAGTATCTCCGTGTTGAAGGGGCCGAGTGCAGCTGCGCTATACGGTTCCCGTGCCGGTAACGGCGTGGTGCTGATAACAACCAAAACGGGGAAAAGCGGTGCCGGCATGCGGGTATCGGTTACTTCCAATACCGTATTTGACCGTCCTTATCAGTATTTCGGCCGGCAAACGCAATTTGCTCCCGGTTACTTCTCCTTTACCCCGGATGATCTGCCCCCAGGGACAGTGATGACCGTGAATGAGGCCGAAGCTGCCGGAGCCGGTATCGAATTGGATAAGGGTTATTTTGCCGTTCAGTGG
>JAGQXH010000914.1 GCA_020436695.1 Lewinella sp.
GTGGTGTGGGTACCATTACCCGTCGTTTCGGCGGGATGGATGCTCAGGGTAATGAAACGGGCATTTGCCAGCAGATCATCACCGTGGAGCAATCGCTCAATTACGCTATCAAATTCCCTAAAGATGTAGTTTCGGAATGTGGTATTCCCATTCCGGATACGATCAGAGTTTTCGGCCAGGGCTGTAACTCGATCGCTGTGACTGTAGACGATAAGATCTTTGCTACTGATGAAAAGGCTTGCTATGCCATTCACCGGACCTATCTGGTAATTAACGCCTGTGAAAGCGACGGTGTGGGAGATCCTATCGTGATTGAACGCAATCAGGATTGCATCGATGGTGGCGGTACGGAGGACGTTTGGCTGGTGATGACGGACGAAGGAGCCTTTGTCGACCGCGATAATGATCCGACCAATACGATCCCGGCAGCCGGTACAAAATCGCCGGTCTGCGATGGAACAACTAACCCTGAAGGTTACTGGCATAAGGTAAATTCAATGGGTTACTGGATGTATACCCAGATCATCTACATCGTGGATGATACCGAGCCTTTCATGGCAGTGGAACCTATGTCGCCATTCTGCGTGATCAACCAGCAGAGTTGTGAAGCACCGGTATTGGTGGAGTTTACGGTGGATGAAGCCTGTTCTGCCGACGGAATGGATATTCAGGTACTATTTGATGAGAACAATGATGGTATACAGGACGGTGACATCACCAATGAGGTATTGACAGGTACTTATCCCAAATATCAGATCAATGGTAGTTTCCCCATCGGACGGCATGCTTTTATCGTGCGCCTGAATGATGGCTGTAAGAATGAAAATGTTACCAAGATTCCTTTTGATGTGGTCGATTGCGGGGTAAGTGCCCCCAATTGTCTCAACGGCTTACTGGTTGATCTGGATGCCTTGCCTCCTGGTAGTGATGCCGATGGTGACGGCGATGTTGATGCAGCAGCCTGGGTAGTGGATGTTGAGGATATGTTGATCAGCTCTAATGATTCCGATTGCTCGGGTGAAGTGACCTATTCTATTTTCCGTCTGGATGACATCAACGACGGAGTAGTTCCGGATGAAGACAACAAAGCGCTTATACTCACCTGCGACGATCTGGGTAATGTGCCGGTGCGCATCTATTCCTGGGATGCTGCCGATAATCCGACCGCCCTCCAGCCGGATGGCAGCCTCGGAGGCGTTAACAACTCTTTCTGTGAAACCTTCATTCAGGTACAGGATGAAGATCTGGACTGTAGTACCGGCGGCGTAGCCATGGGACGTATCTCCGGAGCCATCATGACCGAATCGAATGATCCGATAGTGGGCGTAAGCCTCCGCCCGGCCGATTATATGCCGCCGATGATGATAACGGAGAGCAATGGGCAGTATATGTTGGATGATCTGGAGCCTGGCCTGGATTACGAAGTGCGGGCCGAACTACCGGATGATTACCTCAACGGTGTCAGTACACTCGATATCATCATTATTTCCAAGCATATTCTGGGTATCAACTTACTCGATACGCCCTATCGGATGATCGCTGCGGATGTGAATGAATCCGGAAATATCTCTACTCAGGACATCATTCTGCTCCGCCGTCTGATCCTGAATGTAGATGATGAATTACCGGGAGGAAGGAGTTGGCGCTTTATTGCCGCTAATTATGACTTCCCGCAACCGCAAAACCCATGGTCTGCCATCATTCCGGAATGGATCGAGATCAAAGACCTGCATGGCCATATGGAAAATCAGAACTTCGTAGGTATCAAGCTGGGTGATGTGAATGGAAGTGCTGTTCCGAAAAATCGCGGCTCGGCCCGTACGGAAAAAGACAATTGTTATCTGTATACTGAGGATAAGGCGCTGAATGCAGGACAATGGTACAATATCGATTTCAGGAATACCGCTACCGAGCAGATCGCCGGATTCCAGTTTACGCTGGAATTTGACCCCACCGAGCTGGAAGTATCCGGCATGCGGCACGGACTGGTTCGGGAAGATCACACCGGACTGAAGTATCTGGAAAGAGGTATAATCATGGTCAGCTGGGATGCTACAGAAGCAGATTGGGTGTTGCCCGAAGAAGTAGCTTCAGAGGTGATGTTCGGGCTTCGGGTGCGCGCACTCCACGGAGGGCATATCAGTGAATTGCTGCGTATCAGCTCCAATGCACTTGAAGCAGAAGCTTACGCTTCAGATTATGAACTGATGAATGTTGACCTCCAGTTTACCGGTGTAGAGGCAGAACAGGAAGCGTATGCACTTTTGCAAAACCGGCCTAATCCATTTTACGAACGAACGACGATCGAATTCTACCTGCCACAGGACGAAGATGCAGAGTTGAAGATATTCGATGCCAATGGCAGAAAAGTGCTGGAGCGTCTGATCAATGCCCAGGCGGGAGCTAACCAGGTAGAGCTGGACAAAAATGATTTTCCCGCACAAGGTATTTACTATTACCGCATTGATGCCGGAGGGTTCTCCGCAACGAAAAAGATGATACTTGTAGATCGATAAGATATTTCATGACTGATTATAGGAGATGACTGATGCCCGGTACAGTACAAGTACCGGGCTTTTTATTTTAATGATTTCATGAGATTATATATTATAAAAAAATATTTTACAACAACACTTGTAGTTAAAAATTTGGATATTCGGACAAAAATATTTTATTTTGAAATACATTAATTCCCCTCCAAGACATAGTCACATTTTCCCCTTCGCTTAGTTTTGTTGCCTTCGTTAATTATTGATACTGAGTTTTACTCAGTGGTACCACTATCCGCAATTATTTGAAATGAAACAATTTTATCACTTGTCACGTTAAAACGTGACTCAATAACCGAGTTGCCCCTACTTGGGAAAAAATTACTATGAAAACACTACACACATTTGAAAACG
>JAGQXH010000915.1 GCA_020436695.1 Lewinella sp.
CTCCTGGCTGGGCGGTCGCCTGCCCTTGTCGAGCGAACTATCAGCCTACTTAAGGGAAAAGATGGCGGAAGCAAAGGTAGGAGAAGGAAGGGATGTAGAACTGAAAATTCTGGCCCCGCTCTTTGCTCTGCAAAAGGAACGTTCGGCTATCCCCGGTAAAGGAGAACTACTGATCGAATATTTTACCAGCCAAGAAGGTTATCACCTGTTGGTTTATCCGTTCGAAGGACGTTTTGTACACGAGGGGATGGGATCTCTGCTTGCTTACCGCATCTCCCGCCTCAAACCGATCTCTTTTTCCATTGCCATGAACGATTATGGCTTCGAACTACTATCGGACCTGGAGATCCCCATCGATGAGGCTTTGGAAAAAGGTTTATTCTCCACAGACCGTCTCAGTGAGGATATCCACGCGAGCATCAATGAAACGGAAATGGCCCGGCGGCGTTTCCGCGATATTGCCAGTATTGCCGGGCTGGTATTTAAGGGCTACCCGGGACGGCAAAAAAAATCGAAACACCTGCAATCTTCTTCGGAGTTATTCTTCGGCGTTTTCAGCGATTATGAGCCCGATAATCTGCTGCTGCAACAGGCCTACGAGGAGGTCCAAACCTTCCAGTTGGAAGAAGCACGCCTGCGCCGCGCCCTGAACCGCATCAATGAACAGCATATCCTCCTGCAACGCCCTCCGAAATACACGCCTTTTTCTTTCCCTATTATTGTAGACCGGCTCCGGGAGCGACTGAGCTCAGAAAAACTAGCAGACCGGATTCGGCGGATGACGGTAGATAGGGTACGGTAGACGGTGCCTTCGACTCCGCTCAGGCACCTGTAACCAGCAAAAAAAATTAGTGCTTGCGGATGATGAGGATCTCCTGGTCGGAGAAAGTCATCCAGGCGAAGTCGTAGACGTAGTGGTAGGTTTTTCCGCGACTATTGATGTAGAAACCGGTGAGGTAGTTGAAGCGGAATTTTTTCTTTTCGAGGATCAGCCGGTCCACTTTCTTTTGGGTTTTATTCTTGCCCATGATCTCCAACAGAATAGAGCGGTTGCGGTGGAGGATCTTGTCGGTTTCGCGGACGGCGTAGGAGGTAGCCCGGCGCAGGCGGACGTGGTATTCGTTTTTGCAGGCAATGGTACAGAATATTTTATCGGCACGGCCGTAAAAAGAGGCCTTGCACAAACGGCAGCGGCGTTTGGAAGTGGTCATTTTGAGCGCGTTTTTAAAATCAATACAAGTTGTAACAGTTGATTAACCGTTAAGATTCGATCTTAACGGTTAATAACGGCTAAGTTGCTAAAACATTTGCAATCAGTCAAGTGGGAGGTTTTTTTTGCAGGAAAAAGCAAAATGAAGATCCAGGTATTTCCTTTAGCGTTCGAGAATCGGAAAAGAATTGGTATAAAACCGTTGGGCTATGACCGAGCTTTTCCGGGAATGATGAAACAGATCAAAGACAGCCGTTGGACACCGGAGGAGCGGTGTTGGCATATTCCTTATACGGTGGAGGCTTATGATCAGTTGAAACGGTTGTTTGGCGAGGGCCAGGTGTTGCCGGTGACGGAGCGGCCGGTGGAAGAGCAGAAGACGGCTAGATGTCAAGACAAGGAGCAGGCACCGTTGAAGTATAAAGATGAGTTGATCCGGTTGGAGGAACGACTGCGGTTGCAGCGGTACAGCTATAACACTGTGAAAACTTACAAGAATTTTTTTGCCCAATTTTTGGCCTTTTTCCCGGATCAGCATCCGGAGGAATTGAAGAAGAAGGATATTATGAAATTTCTTTTGGAAAGCAGTAAAAATAAGAAATGGTCTGATGCTACTCAAAATCAAGCCGTTAATGCAGTCAAGTTTTATTTTGAAAAGGTACTGGGGCAGTCGCGAACCTATTATGAATTTCGACCAAGAAGGAGTCAAAAACTACCGGGGGTATTTAGTGAAGAGGAAGTCTTGAGATTGTTTGGAGCTATCTCAAACCTTAAACATAAGGCCATTCTCATGCTAATTTATAGCGCAGGTTTGCGTATTGGAGATACCCAGTTACGGAAGCAGGATGTGGATATCAATCGTAAAATGGTTTTCATCAAAGCAGGTAAGGGAAAAAAAGATAGGTACTCGGTACTTTCCGATAAACTGATTTCACTATTACAACGATATTTTACCATATATACTCCTGAATATTGGT
This sequence comes from Lewinella sp., assembly GCA_020436695.1. Lineage (GTDB taxonomy): Bacteria > Bacteroidota > Bacteroidia > Chitinophagales > Saprospiraceae > Flavilitoribacter. The sequence continues at coordinate 2,188 of JAGQXH010000915.1, forward strand.
TATTCGAAGGACAAGATGGAGGAAAATACAGTACCAGAAGTATCCAGCAAATATTCCGAAAAGCTGTGGACAAAGCAGGGGTTAACCCATATAGCACAGTCCATACTTTACGACATTCCTTTGCTACTCATCTATTGGAAAGAGGAACAGATTTGAGATATATTCAGGAGCTGCTAGGTCATAGCAGTAGTGAAACTACACAGATCTATACTCATATCACCCAGAAGGCAATACAAAAGCTTTGTAGTCCACTTGATTTTTTGGATATTGATGGGGCTTTGAATTCGCCTGACAAAAAGCAAGATTAGAAGAATAAGCCTTAAAATATAACTTGCTAACCGCTACTGGTAGCGGATAGCAAGATGAAAGCGGCAATAATAAACACCATCCTCACAAAAAACAAGTACGCGTATTGCGTACAATCTGGAAAATTCCTAATTTTAGGCATGAAAGTAAAAATCTTCAAATGGGCTAATGTGTTGGAGCATTGTGGTCAGGATGTAATTATGCTTAAAGCGTTTCAAGATTTTTACAATCAGCTCAAATATTGCGACTGGGAAATTCCGAGCGACATTATGAAAAGCTTTAGAACGGCTGATTTGGTTAACTGTGAGGGTCAAGCATTCAATCGTTTGGTGTTCAATATTGGAGGTAACAAATACCGGATGATCTGCGGGTATAAGTTTGGGACCAATAAAGTAG
>JAGQXH010000916.1 GCA_020436695.1 Lewinella sp.
CCCAGAGCGAGCATGTCGTACCAGGGTTTTAATTCCGCCAGGTAGTCATTCCCCAAGCCGACTTTATATAGAGCCTGCATAAGGTAAAACCGGTAATAAAAAGTAGTAGGGATCACCTCCTTTTCCGTTCGGATCTTTTGTAAAATGAGTGCCTGATCTGCCTGAGGAATAGCATCCGTCAGCACTCCCATGATATTGGCGTGCTGGCTAAAAGACTTCTTGTCCGGCGTATCTGCTATCAAACCTTTCTCATTATCCCAGCAAGTGTTCATTATCTGCTTACTAAGTCTGGATTGCAGTTCTTTATACTGTCCAGCCAGATGTGTTTCACCAAAATACTCAAGCAACTCAGTGCCGGCCTGCATAGCATAGACCAGCTGTAAGGAAAGAATGCTGCTTCCTCCTTCCGTTGGAGGCACGCCGCCGATACGCATTTTGGGATCCCAGGGCCATTCTCCGGCCCAGTCGACGAAATTCCAGAATGGCGTTTTGCCCAGTAGATCCGTAGCATTATTGATCTGTTGGAGATGCCAATCGATTATTGAGCGCACACCCGGCAACATCGATCTAACAAATTCTTCATCCGGTCGGTGCATCCAGTAATCGTGCACCATATTGATCCAGAAGAGAGAGTAGGGAGGGATGATCTGGCCCGAAGCACTGGGATAACGGCTCATGGTCAGGCCGTTGGATAAACGGGAGTCATCAAACTCCTGAATGGCTTTGCGCATCAGACGATCATCGCCGGAAACATATAGGGAGATCAAGGCCTGGATGCGTGTATCACCCACATACTGCAATTGTTCGTAGTAAGGACAGTCTACGTAAGTTTCTCCGGCGCAGCGCATGGCCGTTCGCCAGCCCACTTCCCAGATCTTGTCGATGCCCTCGTAGTTGGCTTCAAAATGGGCTTTTTCTTCAAAAGGATAACCGGTTTGTTTGCTGTAGAATTTTTCCAGCAACAAGGGGTTATCTCCCGTAGTGATCGTCATTTTGATATAGCGCCAGACTCGAAACCAGGGCGTGGTAAAAGTACGTTGAGGACCGCCATCCGGTAGAAATATATCGTAGTAACCCCGGATGTCTTTATTACCCACTTCGTTGCGGTTGCCTTTGTTACCTTCCACATCGAACAACGATTCTCCGTATTCCAGGCGGATCCGGCTGCCGGCACCTTGGCTGACCTGCAGATAGGGGTAAGCATTCGTCAGATAGGTCTGATCCAGCAGGAAATCGACCGTTGTATTTGCGGGTATGATGCGTAAGCCGTCTTCCATAAAAGATGTAGTCATTCCATCCTTTCGCAACTGTATGGGAGCTTCTTCTTTTTCATAATTTAAAGGAATTGCTCTTGGAACGAGCTCCCAATGAAACTCTGTACCGTTACCCAGCGGTTTTGCGTTGCGGATAGTTTTGGCAGCCAGCCAGCCGGAATCGTCATAAGTCGTTTTTTCCCAGTCCCAGGGATGCTTTTGCCCGTCAATCTGTAGACGAGGTCCGGTCACAAGATAGGCTCTTGTGCGTGCGGCTCCATCGGTAATTGGGGTGTAAGCCTGATCCTGAAATACCACCCAGTTGCTGTTCGTGTTCAACTCCTGGAAGTCGGGTTGATCAGCCTGTAGCACAAAAGCTGTTTGCAAGCTGATCTGATAGACGGCTCGATCTGCTCCATAGTTCCAGACAAGGGCGGCAATGGTGTTTTTTCCTTCCTGTAGAAAAGGGGCAATGTCGATGGTCTCAAATCGCCAGTGCAACAGATCGCCTCTTGAAGGACCGGCTACCGCGAACTGGCCATTGACAAATAAGCGGTACCGGTTGTCCGCAGATATATTGACAATGAGCTCCTCCGGGCGTTCCTTTAATTCAAAATTCCGGCGAAAATGATATACGCCAAAATCATAAACGGACGCGGTAGGGTGGGTGATCCATTGAGCAGGCCAGTAGAAGGCCAGACGATCGGGATGCGGTATTTTATTCTGTACGGCTATCTCCTGGCCGTTCAGTTGGCTGTATGCAAAGCAAAGGAGTAGCAGAATACTGGCACGTAGTAGATTCATAAAGATGCTCATTTATTTTGTCGAGGATGAATTTTACTCAGATAAAATTTTCTTACTTAATAATAATCAAATTAAAAAACATAAGCAATGTACCTAATTGATCTCTAAAACACCTAACAAAAAATCAGGCCAGATCTAATACAGACCTGACCTGATTTTGTTAATCCTTAGCTTGAGTGGAGCGTCACTGAGTAACCAAACACCCAGTGTTTAGCACTCTTCTACAAATGCACACACTCATCATAAGCCGCAGCGGTAGCCTCCATAACCGCCTCACTCATAGTGGGGTGGGGGTGGATTGACTTGATGATCTCATGCCCGGTAGTTTCCAATTTACGAGCCACTACTACCTCCGCGATCATTTCCGTTACATTGTAGCCGATGAAGTGCGCACCCAGCCACTCGCCGTACTTGGCATCGAAGATCACTTTGACGAAACCTTCTTTATGTCCGGCCGCGCTGGCTTTACCGGAAGCAGAGTAAGGGAATTTGCCCACTTTGATCTCATAACCGGCCTCCTTGGCCGCTTGCTCGGTATATCCTACAGAAGCCACTTCCGGCACGCAGTAAGTACAGGAAGGAACGTTATTGTAATCGATCGGCTGCGGGTGATGCCCGGCGATCTTCTCTACGCAGGTGATGGCTTCCGCGCTGGCTACGTGTGCCAGGGCCGGCCCCGGTACGATATCGCCGATGGCGTAGATACCGGCTACATTGGTATTGTAGAATTCGTCTACCACAACCAGTCCGCGGTCGGTCTCGATACCCAACGCTTCCAGTCCGATATCTTCTGTATTGGCCGTTACACCCGCCGCTGAGAGTACTACA
>JAGQXH010000917.1 GCA_020436695.1 Lewinella sp.
ATACGCCCACCAGTGGCTACCATGAAACGATCACCTTGTTTTGGACCAGGATCTTATACCATTTTGTACATTCTTTTTCTGCTGATACATCATTAGCCGACATTGAATTTCAGTTTCTTAAAAGCGATCTGTTTAGTAAAAACCTGCCTTTTTTGTATTTTAGTCGGGAACGACTGTTTTCTGTTGAGGCGCGCAGCCGGTGGATAGAACCGGATCTGCAACCTCTGGAATATTAAATTACCCGATATGATCACCCGCTGTATTCTGGTCAGTGTTCTCGTTCTGACCGCCATGACTGCCTCTGCCACCCACCTCCGTATTCAGCATGTACGGGCAGTATACCGTCCGGATGTAACACCGGACCGGCCAAGTGTTTTATTCGATATCCGCTGGGAAAATGCATGGCATAATGAACGAAATCACGATGCGGTCTGGATCTTTTTAAAGTTTAACGGTTATTATAACAATCACGTCAAGCTACAATCCGATGGACATCGCGTTGTGAAAAACCGGATGACAGGTATGCCGGAACCCTTAATTGAAGTAAGTGACGACGGCCTGGGGTTATTCGTTTATCCGGGAGATAATTATCGTGGACCTGTAGATGTGAAACTGGAACTACTATTGGATACCGGTCAGTCAATCGACTGGAGACAGGTACGTGATGATTTTCAGGTCTATGGTATCGAAATGGTATACATTCCTGAAGGTGCCTTTAGCCTGGGGAGCCCCGATACGGCAGCAGTGAAAAAGGCGGCACTCTACCGCTCCGATGATAGTGGGCAACCTGATGGCCTTTACCGGGTCACTTCGGAAGCGGCTATTCCGGTTGGGCCGGAAACCGGGAATCTTTACTATTGGAGCAAAACGGATCTGTATAACGGTGACCGGCAGGGGCCCATACCGGCAACTTTTCCCAAAGGCTATCGGTATTTTTATATTATGAAATACGAACTCAGTCAGGGACAATATGCCGATTTTCTGAATACCCTTCCCGATAATGCTACTTATGAACGTTCACCGATAGGTGGACGAGGGTATTACAAAAAGCGCGGCGGTATAAGGCTGAAAGACGGCAAATACCTGGCGGATAATCCGGATCGTCCCATGAATTATGTCAGTTTTACCGATGGACTGGCCTTCGCCGATTGGGCAGCGCTTAGACCAATTACTGAACTAGAATACGAAAAAGCCGCCCGCGGACCTTCCGAACCGATACCCGGAGAGTTCGTTTGGGGAACCGACAATTACGACCTGCTGGAACGTTATGTAGATCCGGATGCAGAACTGATAATGGCTAACGGCTGGGAGGAAAGCCGGCTTACCGATGAGACCCGTCCAGTTTTCGGAGCCTCTTACTACTGGGTTATGGATCTCAGCGGTAGTGTTTGGGAGAAGGTGATCACCGTTGGAAACCCCATAGGAAGGCAGTTTGCCGGTAGCCACGGAAACGGACAGCTTGACGGCTTCGGCAAAGCCGATAATCCTGATTGGCCGACCAGCGATGATGAACTGGGCGGATTTGGTTATCGTGGTGGCGGGTATTATGAAGTGGGACTGAATTATTCAGATTTTAATCCGCATTCTCCCATTGGATACCGATACTACGGCGCCTGGTCAGGTGGACCACGTTATATTTCATACGGATTTCGGGCGGGACGAACTGCGGGGAATTGATATTGTGATATTGCGATGTGGTGATATGGTGAGCTCTCACCACATCACTACATCACTACATCACTACATCTCGATATGGTCCCTTACATCTGTTTTACCCGGCCGGAACCGGCAATACTGGTACTAACCCGTGGGCTGCCTTTATAAGTAACATCCCCACTGCCGGCAATGGAAACACTCAGGGATTCCACCACTTCGATCTTGCAATTGCCACTACCGGCGATGTCCACTTTACAATCTTCAGTCTTCAGATCAGCGATGTCTACATCACCATTACCGGCGATGGAAACCGATACTTTGCGGGCTGAACCTGAGAATTCAATGTCACCGGAACCGGCAATGGAGAAATCCAGACGGTCCATCCCATTGAAGTCGTCTTCTCCAATAATGGAACCCGAACCGGCAACAGCCAACCCTTCGATCTCAGGAACGGTAATGCGGAAAATAAGCGGCTCATAGTTTTTGGCCTTCTGATCAAATTTGATACTCCATTCGCCGTCTTTTACCTCGGTTTCCAGATTATCGATAATATTAGCCTGACCTTCAACGGTTACTTTTTGCGTGCTGCCCTTGGAAATAAATACTTTTCCGACAACGGCCAGTCCGATCTCATCAAAGCGATCTATTTTCAGGGTTTTGGTTACTACTGGTCCTTCACCGGAAATGGATCCCCATTGGGCCCAGCTGGTATTCAAAAGAGCGACAATAGCGATGAACAGGAGACTGATCTTTTTCATGTTCATAATAAAAGGTGTTTGGTTTGGTGGAATGAAAAGTGTGATTGAGCTGATACAGCGATTTTGAACGAACAGTAAAAACAGGAGTGGAATGCGTCGCTGTTGTTGCCGTTCAGGAGGAAAGACAGTTAAGATCGGAGATCGTTGCTTGGCAGCCCGGGGGATCGACTAACGGAGATATATATCAGATGAAATGGCTGGTTATAGATGGTTTTTGTGGAGAGTATAATTAAGTCAGGGTAAAAAGGTACTCACCTGGATTTGATTGATCAGCCGACAGTCAAACATACTGTCTTCCGTGTGAATATGGAGTTCGGCGTAGGTCCCGTCGGGTTGTGGCTGGAGATATTGTTCAATTTGGCGATCAATCAGATTGATGATCCAATATTCGGGGATGCCTGCACCGGCATAGGCCATGAGTTTGATCCCTCTGTCTTTAGCGACCGTATGATCTGACACTTCTATCAC
>JAGQXH010000918.1 GCA_020436695.1 Lewinella sp.
GGCCCGCCAAATCAATTCCGAACTTGGGTTTATCGAGATGGGTGTAATAAATGCCATTGTCCTTAGTAGATATCCATAGGTTCTCTTTTCTATCCAGAGTGACCCGATCTATGATGGGTGAAAAATGTTCGATCCTCTCTTGTTGGAAGGATAACATCCGGCCTGTATATCGTTTGCTAAGCGGGTCGAAATAATAAATTCCCTGATCGTAAGTCGCTACTAATATTTGGCCATTTTTTCTCATGACCAGTTCTGTTATCCCGTCAATCTTTTTCCCTCGGTAAGTTCCGGGAATTGTCGTCCATCCACTGTCCCGCAAATTTAGTTGATAAAGTCCATTGCTGGTAGCCACCCAAACCAGTGTATCATTGATATATTTTGTATCGTTCAGCCTGGCATTTCCCGGTAGTCGGTATCGTGTGGGCGGGCGCATTAAAGCATTGCTATTGTAATGCCGTACCTCCAGGACATCTCTGCTCCTACCGTGTCGGAATAAATAATACCCACCCTGTGGAGCCGGAATCATGCGATCTTTTAAACCCACGTAAATGGTGTCGATCCGGTTGTGCAGATCGAGTTTCGAAGCATTCAGATCGATTGAAAATAATTGCCGCCCGCCACTGACAAACATTTGATTAGCAAGGGTATCCAGGTAGGCCCAGAAATAATAATCCCTAAGTGTATCTTCCCCGGGAGCGATCAGATAGTGATGTTCGAAACGATCCTGCGTACGCAGATAGTGAGTCAAGCCGATGTCGGCAGCAAACCAGAGATCTCCCCGGCGATCTTCCTGGAACCTGCTTTGTGCGCCATTTTGGGTTAACAAACTACACGGGTCATCCGGATTGGCGTGGAATTGCTTCACGCTTGTTCCATCAAACCGATTCAGTCCCTTGGTGGAACTGATCCAGACCAATCCGTAGCTATCTTGATAAACATAATAATTATATTGACCTGAGGTGAGGTCATTATCGGTATTTAAACGGTTGAACACATAAACCTTATCTTGTGCCGTAGTTTTCCCAGGCCCAATGATCAGGATTAATGCCAAGCCCAGCATATGAAGGTTGCTCAGTTTTGAAAACATCCATAAAACTAAGCAACCGTATAAAATTTAAAAAATCGAACTGTAGGAGAATAGTATTGCCACTTATGCGCTTATATGAATCGGCTCTGTTTGTAGGGCTTCCAAAAAATACCTGGAGGGAGCGAAAAATATTTCGCCGCCTTTGAATTTGGTTAAATCTCTCCCGCCAATTTCATGCGTAGATTTTTTTTCGCCTCCCCATTTTGTGGGAAACTCAACCTTGGATGTATTTGGAACATTAATCGGATCCCGATAAGCTAAGGCGTCTATAGAACTCGGCTTTGTCATTTTGTCCAAGATAGGGCGAAGATTAAATTTAATACTCGACTGATAAGATATAAACAACAACCCTTTTATAGACGCATACCGGGAATTGGGATTATCGGTATACGTCATCCCCCGGCGCAAGATGGGAGGTGTTCTTTTCCCATCCGTACGATCATTAACCGATCTAATGTGAGCATGTACCGGGCATCTCAGACCCAGTTGGTCTTCTTCATAATCAAAGTTATTGTGCGTATCAACGGGCACTGGAAAAGGCCGCTGCGAGGACACTAATGGCGTACCGTTTTTATAACGCCCTACATACATGGCTTCAGCTAACCTCCTGCATTCCTCTATAGATAGATCATTATGCTCATATAAAACTTCAGCCAACTTATCGGTCAATTCTTCGAAACGAGACCGGTTTACCTCTAATTTTCTAAAGACGAAAAATGATCCATAACTCTCATAGTTTCGATTGACGCCAAAAGGCTCTTTATATTTCACCATATTCCAAATATCTTCCGGTTTGGAAGCATTGGAAATATCATCCACAAAGCCCAGAGGGCCAATGGGTTTTTCCGAATTGGATTCGGAGAAGACCTTCGTTCCATGTTCCTTAAAAAATTCTTTAACCACCGTTCGCCCGGTCACAGCAGGATGTGTCTCGATCTCCTTAACGGCCTGATCCAGCTGTTCTTTGTGGTCATTGGCGATCAGGAGCATAAAATCAATAGCAGGCTTTTTCGTCCCATACTTTTCATTTTCAATATGTTGTAATAATTTATAATCTTCGAAGCGACGTCTCAAAAGTGTGCTGTTCATCCGCCACCTGAAAAAATCGACCTGATCGTCGTCACTATTCCTGGGGCCATCTGTGGGAATATCTGCCTCTTTAATCCCGAGCCATTCATATCCCTGATGAGATATAAAAAGACAACGTAAGGTATGCTTATCGTTGTTGTTACGGCGATAATCTTCATTTTGACGAAGCTGATCGCTATGCCAGGTAAGTTTGGGGATCAGCCAGGCGATGAAATCCCTGGCGGCCTGAACATCTCCTTGGCTGGGAAGGGCATCTTTCTTTTCCCTGCATTTCAGGAAAATACAACACATGTGGTTTCGGCCGTGGGACTTAAACATATTGGCCGGAAAATAATCTGGATTTGGCGGGTAAGTCATACAAATTTTATTAATTAAGGGTTTGAGTTCGGTCTCTTGGAAAGATCTGATCAAGATATTCCGGCGTTACCTCCAGGCCTTTTGCCTGCAGGGCCTTGAAAATCGTACGACGGGTTGGATCGGGCCCCGTCAAGTCAACTGCCTGCATTCCCTTGGCTTCCTTGATCAATGCATCAATACTGTCCACCGACTCCTTTTCGTTTAGTAACTGTAAGATCCGGTGAGGTAGTTCACGCTCCATAGGGTCATTGCTGAAATAATTGGGGTAAAACAATTGTTTTAGTGCCTGGCCATCAGATTCATTGTCACCATAGATTCTATCACACTCATCCAGGTCTTCGATGTCG
>JAGQXH010000919.1 GCA_020436695.1 Lewinella sp.
ATCCCCGCTCGCAAAAAACTACTATTGATGGACGCCTGCCATTCCGGAGAGTACGATGCAGATGCGCCTCTATTAACGGCTGCCCAACAGGATAGCCTGGCTCAAAAAGGCGTTTCCTTTAAAGGTTTCAGTAAGGGCCAAGGCGAAGGCAGCCCCACCCTCGGCCTGCAAAACAGTTTCGAAATGATGCAGCAACTTTTCGCCGATCTACGGCGCGGCTCTGGAGCTACGGTGATCACTTCTTCGGCCGGGGTGCAGGTCAGCTTTGAAGATGAGGAATGGCAGAATGGGGCGTTTACTTATGCTTTTCTGTATGGGCTGAAATCTATGCAAGCGGACGCCGATCAGGACGGGCAGGTCACCGCCTCCGAGATCCAGGCATTTGTGGCTGAATATGTCCCACGTTTGACCGAAGGGCTGCAGGTGCCGACTTTTAGAAGGGAGAATTTGGAATTTGATTTTCGGGTGTGGTAGTTACCTAAAAGTAATCTTATGAAATGTCTATTGGTTGGTATCTTTTTTTTCTGCGGTGCTTTCATCTATGCTCAAAAGCCAATTCTGGTCATCCAGTCAGGTCCTGAAAAAGGAGTCCATACTGCCATATTCTCACCTGATGGCAGCTTTATTTTTACGGCAGGGTTTGAAAATAAATTTGGAGTTTTGTGGGATAAATTAGGGAAGCGACTCTTGCAGATTACGCGAGAAAATATCCGTTCTGCGATATTTTCCCGTGATGGAAAAACCTTATACACCATCTCTCCCAAGGGGATTGAGGCGTGGGATCTGTTCGGAAATTTGTTGGAAAAAATTACATCAGTAAAGGGAAATCCATTGTCGGTCGATATCCCTCCTGATAGGTTGCCTCTCCTTACGGGAGTTGTTAGTGGCCCGGACCAACTATATGCACTTTCAGGGAATAAAATTCCGTCGTTTGAAGTGGGTAGATTTCCAAATGCTTTTGCCATTTCACCCGATGGTAAATATGTTTTGACTGCAGAGGGATCAAAAGAGGCGATTAAAATGTGGAAATTGAATGGAAAAGAAATCCGATCCTTCCATGGATACTCCGGGGCCGTTTACTATCTGGTTTTTTCCCCAAAGGGAGATGCCGTCGCCGCCCTTAGTTCCGATGGGACCGCAAAATTATGGGATGTCAAAGGCAAATTGTTGTGTAGTATTGGAGGCCGTAAAGCATCAATCAACTCCATAGCTTTTTCTCCTGACGGGCAGCAACTATTGACAGGCAGCAGTGATCATACGGCGAAAGTATGGAGCCTTGAAGGTAGAGAAATATTATCTCTTGAAGGCCATGGCACGAGGGTAACCTCTGTTGCTTTCTCTCCAGACGGGAGTTTGATCCTTACCGGAAGTAGTGATGGGGCTGCGAAAGTATGGGATAGGAAAGGAAACCATCTTTTTGCCCTGGAGGGAAAAATCATCCGCGTCAATGCCACTGATTTTTTTCCTAAAAAGTCCTTAATGGCAGTTGGTACTTCATTCGGAGCGGAAGTATGGGATTTGTCCGTTCCGAAAAAATACCGTTACGAAGGCTTAGGAACCGAAGCCTTTGACGTGACCTTTTTTCCAAGTGGTAGAACATTTATTGCCGGATCAACTTACTTTATGACTTACCTGTATGGTATCCGAAGTCAAAATCCTTTTATCATCAAGGATGAGGAATACAGGAGCAGGACAAAGGATGACTTCATTAGTGCGGTTGCTATTCATCCCCGCAGAGACTGGATGTTAACGGGAGATAATCGGGGGAAAGTAACTTTATATACCTCTCTGGGCAGGAAAATGTGGGATTTCAAAGATGGACGTTCTATCGAGTCTGTCGATTTTTCTCCTGATGGCTCAAAAATATTGACTGTTTCTGCTGACGATTCTGTTAAGGTATGGAATGTAAAAGGCCAGAGATTAGCATCGTTTTACTTTCCTTACGGAGGTGCTGCATCGGCGACCTTTTCTCCAGATGGAACCTCAATTCTTGTCGGAGGTATGATCCTTCTGGGGCAAAAAGGGTATCGTCAACTATCTGGAAAAGTAAGAAGTTGGAACCTGTCCGGAGAAGAATTGATAAATTTTAACGGACATGAAAAAAGCGGTATCACGTGTGTGAAATTTGATCCCAGTGGTGAATTCATCCTCACCGGTGCGTCAGATGGTATGGCAAAGCTATGGAATAAAGCAGGAAAGGAACTGGTTTCGTATGAGGGTCATCATGGTGCTATAAAATCGATTTCGTTTGGTGCTGATGGCCGGAATATAATTACAGGGAGTGAAGATGGCACCTTGAAAATTTGGGAAACTAATTCGGGGGAACTGATGCTTACGCTTGTGAGCCTTTCGAATAGAAAAGATGATTGGGTTCTTTTTGATAAAGACAATTATTTCTTTACGCCTCAGAAATTTCCAGGATATCTACACTTTAGAATTGGCCTGACCGCCTACAACTTCGAACAGTTTGATCTCCGCCTCAACCGTCCCGACAAAGCGCTTGAGATCCTTTTACCCTTCGGGGCGGATCCAAATCTTATCAAGCAATACCGACAGGCCTACTACAAGCGCCTGGAAAAACACGGTTTCACCGAAGACATGCTCGCCGATGACTATCACGTTCCCGAATGTGCTATCCAAAACCAAGATGACCTTCCGATTTCAACGATGGAATCATCCGTGAAAATCAATATCCTGGCCACGGATTCCCTGCGCCTCCTGGATCGCATCCATGTCTTTGTCAATGATGTACCTATCTATGGCATTCAAGGCATTAATCTTCGGGGGCAAAACACTCAGGAGTATAAGACTGCATTAGATATCCCGCTTTCCAAAGGCTCCAACAAAATCCAGATCTCCGCCCTCAACCAGGG
>JAGQXH010000091.1 GCA_020436695.1 Lewinella sp.
CAGGAACTGGAAGGGGTTATTTTCGACAATCATGTCTACCAGGAAAATATTGCTTCCGTAACTTTCCGGCTGGAAGATCTGTTCCTCAGTCTGCCGGTAGTGAATATCGATACGGATCTGCCGCTGATACTGGAATTCGACGATCTGGACGGTGATGTGAAAGACTACAGTTATACTTTCGTGCACTGCGATCAATTCTGGAAGCCGACCAACATTGCCCAGTTGGAATATCTCGACGGCTTTGGGGACGACCGCGTTACCGACTACAGCTATTCCTTTAAGACTTTAAAGCAGTTCACCCACTATCAGGTGGAAGTGCCCTCGCGCAATATGCGCTGGACCAAATCCGGGAATTATCTGCTCATCATCTACGAGGACGAGGGAGATAAGATCCCGGTCATCTCCCGCCGTTTCGTGGTTGTAGACCCGCGTATCCGGGTTGACGGCGGACTGGTGCCGCCCGCCCAAGTGAGCAAAACACGGACGCACCACGAGATCGATTTTTCCGTGGATTATCAGAAGTTCCCCATGCGCAGCCCGCAGCAGGAAGTAAAAGCTACCATCCTACAGAACGGCCGTTGGGACAACGCTATCATCGGTCTGCCGCCCAATTTCACCCGGCTGAATAATATCGTTTTCGACTATCAGGATAAGATTGTTTTTCCGGCCGGCAAGGAATTCCGCTACGCTGATCTGCGCAGTTTCCGGCTGAGTGGCCCCAGCATTGCCGAGATCGAACTGAGCGATGAATATTATGAGGTCTACCTCATGCCCGACGATCTGCGCAATAATCAGGTCTACATTACCCGCCGCGATGCCAACGGCAACTTCGTGATCGAGACTCAGGATCAGAACGATTGGGCGCTCTCCTCCGAATACGCCTATGTGCGCTTTTTCCTAAAAACCGGTCAGGCTTTTTACGATGATGAGATCTACCTGTTCGGTGCTTTTTCCGACTGGCAGATCAAGCCGGAATTCCGCATGGAATACAATGCGGCCATTAATGCTTACATCGGTATGGTATTGCTCAAACAGGGCTATTACGAGTACGAGTACGTCACCGTACCGCGCAACCGCAAGAAGGGAGAGCCGCTCAAGGTTTCACAGGAGAAAACCGAGGGCAACTGGTATGAAACGGAGGATGAATACCAGGTACTGATCTATTACCGTCCGTTTGGGGAGCGGTATGATCAGGTGATCGGGTCTTATACTATTAGTTCGGCGAATTGATTTCCTGCTCAGGGCAAGGTCGTTCTGCCCTAGGTCTAGCTGCGAATAGAAAGACGGACTACATACCTCAGCCCGGCCCGAAACGACCGCTAAAGATCACTAAAACCTTTGATCCGCAAACAGGAGCTCTTCCAGGATAAGGTCTTTTTTGCGAAAGAGTTTTACCAAAAGTAAACCTTCTTCCACTTCCAGCGGAAGCTTGAATTCCTGTTCTCCTTCTGCATTCAGATCAAAACTAAAGCTTTGCGACACCTTCGGGCTTAACACTTCAACTTCCAGTCGATCAGTTCTAATGGCCTTCCCGGGAAAGTGGATACTTAATCTGATATGGTCTTTGTCCAAAATGGCTTCCATCCGAACCTTGGCGGGTTGTCGCTGATGAAGCGAATCAGCCTGGGGCATCAAAGGGGTCAAACCACTTATTCCCTTGTCAATCATTTCACGGTTGATAACACTTACGTCTTGCGGATGTTGTGCCCCTGAATGAGATATATTGGCAGCTTGATTTACGATAAAATCGCATGCATTCAAGGGATCAAAGGTAAACACACAGGCATTCAGGGCCGGTTGCCCCGGATATTTAACATCGGGCACCACCGGATAAGATCCGGTATTGGCGTGATGAAAGTATTCAAAGGGTAAAAGGGACAGGATATCATTGACCTTCGACGCACTTGGCTCAAATAGATTTCCGGCGGGAGAGGAAGGTGAATTGCAACTTCCCTGATCCTGCAGCATAACAGACCCTAAGTTTACCCAATGGAAATTCGTATAGTCATTCGGCGATCTGAAAGTATTGCATTTCACCTGAAGATTGTCATTATTGGAATGTGTCAATAAACTCCAGAAACAATTGGAAAAGTCGTTTCCGTAGACGTTACTCTGAAAGAAACCGGAGGAATGGCCCAGTTCTACTCCCCAATCCATATTATCGAAGGAATTTCTGATGACATCGAGACCGGAAGCATACAGAGAAACAATGCCCCGAAAATTATTTGGCCAGTAATGGCTCCGGAAGGCATTATCTCGGATCAGGTAATTGGCCCCCGTTCCCGTGATCCAAATCCCGGACTCATTATCCCAGAACCTGTTGTTCTGAATATCTATTTGTCCGCTCGAAATATTCTGCTGTCTGTTGACATATATTCCGTTCTTGAGCCGGTAAAAAAAGTTACCGTCAGAAGAAGGGGCCAACCCCTTATCGATCGTAGCGGTAGCATTCGTTATACTGATGCCGTCATTTTTGCCGGGGGCTGAACTGAGATAGGCAAATTTATTGTCGGTAAACCGTACCCCATCCGTTTCTTCGATGATGACCAAGGTTTCCGGTGTTTCCCCGGAAGGAAATGAGGCATGTGTAAAAAAATTACATCTCACAAAGGAGGATACGCTGTTGATGTTTCCTTGCTGCCCGTAGGCAATGAAGCGAACCGCATTCCGGTTATTCAAAAACCAACTATCGGTAGCCTTAATAATGCCCCCCGATGTGGCGGCGATGGCCGCCCCGGAATTATCGACCCCAAAAAGCCCCACGCCGATAACGGCTCGTTCTATTCTGGAATTATTCCGTAGGATCAATGCTGCCTGGTAGCTCACATCCTGCGTCTTGGCGCTATTCCCTTCTACTCTGACGCCCCGCCAAAAACGGTTTTCGCAATGATCCTGTTCGTTGATCGTCAAAGTAGTTTGATCGAGTATCAATTGCCCTCCCGGATTGATCCCGTCTCCGGCCTCTAGGGTCACTTTACCGTAGGGGCCAAATTTCAGCTTCATATTCTTGATCTCCAGTTTTTTTCCCGCCGGCACCACCATTTCGCCCCGAATACTTATCGTTTGGGTTCCAAAAGGGTTCAGACTGCTGCTCCAGGTCTGATCGGTGCTCAGTGTGTAGGAAATGATCGTGTAGGGGGTGCCGCTATCAACGTACACGTTGACCTGATCCTCCGAAAAGCACCCTAAATTGTCATAAACCGAGACTGTATAGACCGTAGATACGCTAGGGTTCACCGTGATACATTGGGTAGTAGCTCCGGTATTCCAGGCATAGGCACTTCCCGTATTGGCACATAGTTCCACATACTCTCCCAGGCATATGTGCCGGTCAGGTCCGGCATCTGCCATTAAGGTCGGGGTAAGTGAAACTTCGTCAACAAACACAGCCCGGGTCAGATCCAGGTCATTATACTCCCTCAACTCAAACCCGATCCGGGTAAAGAGGTTCGCCTGGCCTGGAGTTATGGAAAAACTTCCTTCATATTTCGTCCAGCTTGATCCATCATTCACTGCTGAAGGGGTCGTGTATATTTTTAGTTTGTCATTGCAAAAAACATCAGAATACAGATAAACATCTAGGATGCTTTTATCCGAATTATTATCGGAACGCGGAGGCATACTGACCCTTGCCGCCGCGTAGAAGGACAATTTGTAACATCCACTGCCTAAAGCGGCTTTCAATTTTCCGCTCAACATCTCATTATGTTCTTTCGGAAAGAAAGGACTAGAGAAATTCCCCCGGTAAAAACCTGCATACCGGTAATCACCGGTCCTTTCGGGTAAGGTTGCAATAAGGCTGCTGGGGATCGATACCCCAGGATTGGAACTTCTGCTATCAAACAGGTCGGTTGAAAATATAGTTGACTGGTTTCCGTCTTGGTCTATTTCGTAGCTACAGGAGTGAGTCCAATTGTCAGCCATATGGATGTGTCCGAAATCAAATGGGATGGGCCCATCTTCAAAATCTCCGTTCAAAATAAATTCCTGGGCGACCGCAAAAAAAGGTAAGAACAAAAAACAAAAACCGATGATCTTATTCATTTCTGTCTATTTACCGGGGTTAGCGTATTTTTTCAGCTTCAATCATCCAGACTAAAGGTAGCGGCAATAACTCATTTTATGAAATATCGTTTGAATTATTAGTGGATCAATCGCTATTTACTTTACTCTTTTGCCTAGATGTAGGATGAATCAGAGAGGTTGACAAGCCGGATCAATCCATTTTCGGTGACATGAACCTGAAAACTTTCCCGCTACTCATAGTTTATCTAAACACTTCACCTTAGACGCTAGTCGTCGTTTGCAACGACGACCCACTATCTTAATCTTTGCGCTTATAAAATATCGCCCAAAGATGCTAACGAAAAGGACCGTCATCCCCAAATTCCCTATCTTGTAAAGTAATTGCTTTTAAGCAGACCTATCTGCCACCTGTTAAACACAAACAACTATCAACCATGCACCGAAGAGCCTTCATCAACAACAGCATCGGCTTTGCCGCCTTTTCTCAAACCGGATTTCAGCTGATACCCGGACAAGATCCAACCGATGAGATCTATATCGAACGCCCGCAGGCCGGCCAACCGCACAAAGGCAAAGTATTAGCCGTTATTCAACCACACTGTGACGACGTCCCCATTTTTGCCGCCGGTACAGTAGCTAAACTCATTAAGGAAGGCTATACCGGCTATCTCATCCGCACCACCAATGATGATCATGCGGGCCGGGGCGAAACACTGGGCGATGTCATTAAAAACAATTCAAAGGATAATGATGCGGTAGCGGAAGCCCTGGGTTTGCAAAAAGTATACAATCTCAATTACCGGAACCACCGCCTGGATGAGGTGAGTATCCAGGAGATCAAGGCGCGACTGATCTTTCTCTTCCGATTGCTGAAAGTAGATACGCTAGTTTGTTACGATCCGTGGGGCCATTACGAGGAAAACCCGGATCATTACGTGACGGCACGAGCGGTAGAGGCAGCTCGCTGGATGGCCGGAGGTGGCCGCGATTATCCGGAGCATATGGAGGCAGGTTTGTCACCTCATTCCGTCCAGGAACGGTATTACTTTGCCCGTGGCCCGCAACTGGTCAACCGAATCGTGGATATCGGCCCTACGCTGGAAGACAAGATCAACGCCAATCTGGCGACTGTAACCCAGGGACCATCGGGAGAACACGGCGCCCGCCTACAGGAGCGGCTGGCTAAAGAAGGTAAATACCTGCCCATTTTGGGCAATGATCCCGATACGGCCAACCGGGCCTACATCAAACACATCGTACTGGATATCGACTCGCAACGTTTACGCGGGGTGCCCTCCGACCGGGAAGTTGGAGAGGCTTTTGGTCTGGAATGGGCCGAGCGGTTCCATTATATCGGTCCGGATGAATCCAAACTGGATAATTATATTGCAGAACAGGCGAAGCGGAAATAAGTCGCTTTTTGTAAAGACGTATTACAGTTTAATCAGATTATTTTGAAACCCATATGAAACGCATCGTCAATGCCCTGCTGCTGATCCTGCTCATGGGTGCCTGCAGCCCGGAGGAAGACCTTTCTCACGCCTGGCCGGTATACAAAAGCGATCCCGAAAGCACCAGCTATTCGCCCCTGGACCAGATCAACCGGTCCAATGTCGTGCAACTGGAAGTGGCCTGGACCTACCAACACGATGATGTACCCACCGGTACGCACTACGGCAAATACGAATGTAATCCGATCATTGTCGATGATGTGCTTTATGCCACTTCCTCGCGAAGCTGGTTGTACGCCATAGATGCCTGTACCGGCGAAAAACGCTGGGCATTCGATCCGTTCGACGGCGAGCGGGGCGGCGGCATGAAACGCGGGGTGACCTACTGGCGAAGCGGTTCCGATGGACGCATACTTTTTACGGCTGGGCACTACCTTTTCGCCGTGGACGCTCAAACCGGCCGGCCCATTCCAACTTTCGGCACCGACGGACGGATCAACCTAAACGAAGATCTGGGGGTCGATCCCGATTCGGTCTGGGTCATTCCCACCTCACCGGGGATCATTTACGAAGATCTGCTGATCCTTGGCTCGGAAGTGTCGGAATCCTACGGTGCGGCACCGGGCCACATCCGCGCCTACCAGGTTCAAACGGGCAATCTGGTGTGGATCTTCCATACGATCCCGCAACCCGGAGAGCCCGGCTACGAAACCTGGCCACCAGACGCCTGGAAATATGCCGGCGGAGCCAACAATTGGGGCGGTATGAGCCTGGATGAGGAACGAGGCATTGTTTACGCTCCTCTTGGCTCCCCCACTTACGACTTTTACGGCGCCGATCGCGCCGGTCAGAACCTCTACGGCAATTCACTCGTGGCCCTTGACGCACGCACCGGAGCTCTCCGGTGGCATTTTCAAACCGTGCATCACGACTTATGGGATTACGACCTGCCGGCCCCTCCTACGCTCGTTACCGTGGAACGGAACGGGCGAAAGATCGACGCGGTAAGCCTCACTTCCAAAATAGGATTCCTCTACCTTTTTGATCGCGAAACCGGAGAGCCGCTTTTTCCCATTGAGGAGCAGCCGGTACCGCCTTCCGGGGTCGCCGGCGAGCAGGCCTGGCCAACCCAGCCCTTTCCGCTCCGGCCGGCCCCGTACGCCCGCCAGGATATGACGAGCGAAGATGTAACGAATATCTCGGAGGAAGCGCGGGATGCAGTACGGAGCAGATTGCAGGAATTGCGTTTCGAAGGGCTCTTTACGCCACCCGATCCGCGAGGTACGCTGATGATCCCGGGCACGCGGGGTGGATCGGAATGGGGCGGCTCCGCTTACGACCCGAATTCGGGTTTGCTCATCTTCAATGCCAACGAATCGCCCGAGATCATGACCTTGCAAACGCAGGGACCGGAAACCCAAATTCGGGGGCAAAGTCTTTACGCCCGGGGAGAGCGCTATTATCTAAACTATTGTGCCATCTGCCACGGTGGCGACCGTAGGGGACAACTCCCGGCTAATCCCGCCCTCCTTGGCCTGGCTACACGACTAACCCCAAAGGAAACCATTAGCAAAATACGATCAGGCACGGGCCGGATGCCCTCCTTTGATCACCTTAACCAGGAGCAGGAGGAAGCCATCATTGCCTTTCTGTTTGATCTGAAAGACAAAAAAGCAGCACCCACTCGGATGACGGAAAAGGAAGCGCCACCGAGCTACCGGAATATAACTGCCTATAGTTTCTTTCGGGATCCGGAAGGCAATCCGGCGGTAGCCCCACCCTGGGGCACCCTGAATGCACTGAATATCAGTACGGGGGAGTACGCCTGGCAGATCCCGTTGGGCAATCATCCGCAATGGCAAACGGCCGGTGCTCCGGAAACGGGTATGGAGAACTGGGGAGGTCCTATGCTTACTGCCGGCGGCCTGGTCTTTATTGCCGCCACTAAGGATAAGAAACTCCGAGCATTCGATAAGGATACCGGTGCCCGCCTGTGGGAAACAACTTTACCGGGTCCGGGTTACGCGACACCGTCCACTTACACTTGCCATGGACGGCAATTCGTTGTCATTAGTGTTACCGGTGACGAAGCAGCTCCCGGCGGTTCCATCGTAGCTTTTGCTTTACCGCAGGGGGAATAAGGCCCCCTCTGCCTTCGGCATCTCCCCAAGGGACAGAGGTGATTGGTTCTAAAAATAGGAGATAGTTGATGCCTAAATATCAATGTCAATTTCAATTTCAATGGCAAGAGCCTGCACAAAACCCACCGTCCAGATAGCATTGCAGCCGATTGTTACGCATTGATATTGCTATTGTAATTGCCATTGCTATTTTTCCAGTTCTCATTACTCAGAATCAATCACCTCTGTCTGGAGCCTTGCTATTATTCTGAAAATTCGGAATGATTCATGTCTATCTTTACCTCATGAAACTACAGCTACCCCATAATCATCGACTACAAACAGGTACGACTATTCTCCTGATCATCTTATTGGGAACGATTGCCTGCAAGCGTACAGAAACCAAAACGATGGAAGTCACCGCCACGGCCTACAACTCCCTGCCCGCTCAAACTCACCCGGATCATTTCAATATTACCGCCTGGGGGGATACCTTACGTGAGGGCATGCGTGCAATTGCCGTTTCGAGAGATCTGATCCCGCTGGGACTTGACCATAATGCAGCAGTAAGCATTGAAGGCCTACCCGGCACCTACCTGGTACTGGATAAGATGAATAAACGCTGGAAGAAAAAGATCGATATTTATATGGGAACGGACCGGGAAGCCGCCCTACAGTGGGGAAAACAAACCGTCACCATTTCTTGGGAAATACCGAAGTAGCGATCCAATTCCCTTCGGTTTATCACCATTTGTAACAGCGATGTACCGAGTGACGTTTTCGAGCGGGAAACAGCATTGCCCAAAGCCCGGAAATCAACCACCATAGCCAGATAGCCAAAAGATACAACAGGATCAACCCGAAAAGTCCCATTAACCCAAAAAGCAAAATGGCAAGGGGTAAGGAAGCCGTATCATCGGCCCGGCTACGAACGTACAGATAAACCAATAACCAAGCGAGGGCACTATATAATGCCCACTTCATCATCCTACGGCTTCTCCATTTCAGCTTTTGATATTGGGCCCATCTTTTAGCCTTTTGCCGAGGTACAACCTGATTAGATGCTGATTTTACATATACTGCAGCCGATAAAGATGGATAAACACCGGAATTAGAGAAAAACACTCCTCCAAAGAGCAATAAGCAGATCAAAAAGAGACGCATGACTTTAGCCGTTTTCTTTATAACTGCAGAACGGTGAGCTTATTTTCCAAGTCTGATCTTTAACGACCTAAGGACGAATCAACGATGATGATTGTCCCACTCTGTTTTGTCAATGAAACGCTAAAGCAATGGAACATCTAATCGCCTGTTGGAGAATCCGGCCGTTTAATCTTTGTGTTACAGAATCTTGTTGACAATGTAATCAACTTGCTTCCTCCACCTCCACTTCCCGGCTGACAAACTCCTTCGGACTCATACCAAATTCCTTTTTAAAAGCCCGGCTGAAAGAATTCGGCAGATCATAGCCTACTTTATAGGCGATCTCCGAAATAGAGATGTTGTTTTGCAATAGCAGGTCTTTCGCCCGTTTCAGGCGGAATGACTTCAACAGATCGATCGGTTTCTTGCCCGTCAGTTGTTTGACCTTACGGATGAAATGCATGTGGCTGAGATGTACCATTTTGCACATCTGATTGACGTTAAAATTGGTGTCTTCCAGATGCTCTTCCATGATTGCTACGATCTTTTGCAATAGTTCCTCGTCCGGAGAAGCCAGCTTGATCTTTTGCGGCTGGAGCATGAAATCCCGTGTAAAAGAAGTTTTCAGTTGCTCTCTTTGCAACAGCAGGTTCTCGATACGAACCAATAACATATCCGGATTAAACGGCTTGGTCAGATAAGCATCCGCACCGCATTCGAATCCTTCGATCTGATCTTTTTCCATCACTCTGGCTGTCAGCAATACGACCGGGATATGACTGGTTGCCATATTGGAACGCAGGGCCTTGCAAAAGGACAAGCCGTCCATTTCCGGCATCATGATATCGCTGATGATGAGATCAACGGTATGGGTACTTGCTTTAGCCAGTCCTTCGCGTCCATTATCGGCAGTGATCAGGTCGAACTTGTCTTCCAGTATCGACCTCAGGAAGAGCTGCATATCCTGCTGATCTTCCACGATCAATATCTTCCGTTTTTGATGATCACCTTCACTCAAAACCTCTTTGATCTCATTTTCAATAGTAAAGGACAACATCAGGGAATCGACCTCTTTCCTGGCAATCTGCAAAGGAGACGGGGTACGAAGATCCATATTGGTTTCCACGGCCGGGTGAGCCGGAAGATACACCCTGAAGGCAGTACCGGTTCCCACTTCGCTTTCCACCTGAATATCTCCCTGCAGAAGATTAACCAGTTCCCGGATATAAGAAAGGCCGATTCCGGAACTGTTTTCGGGAATATTCTGCGGATCGGGTGCGTAGAAACGTTCGTAAATGTGTTCCAGGTCCTCCTGGCGGATGCCACAGCCGGTATCCTCAACCGTGATCTCCAGGTAGGTATCGTGAAGGGGGGATAATCCGGCTTCGGCCGCAGCACGTTGTGCCAATTGCACATAGATACTGCCGCCTCCCGGTGTGTGCTTAAACGCATTGGAAAGAAGATTTACCATGATCTTTTCCAACTTATCGGGATCAATAGTAAATACTTCCTGATCGCATTGATGTGCAAATTCGAGGTAGATATCTTTCTCCACCGCGAGATTGTCGAACATAGAAACGATCTCGCCAAGAAACCCAGGTAGGGAAACGGAAAGATAGTTAAGGTCCAGATTGCTTTTTTCGATCCGGCGCATTTCCAGCAGCTGGTTGATCAGACGCAACAGGCGATTGGAATTCCGTTCGATGATGCGGTAAAGATCGTGTCGGGTCGCATCCGGCATGGCGTCTCCATAGCGCATGAGCTGGCCAATGGGTCCGGATATCAAGGTGAGCGGCGTACGCAATTCGTGGGAGATATTGGTAAAAAAACCAAGCTTGGCTTTGGATAGCTCCTCAACGCGGACGACCATTTCTTCCAGTTTATCCTTCTGCTTTCTGATCTCATAGTTGCGTTCCTCCAGGTTCTTGTTCGCTTCCGCCAATATGCTGGCCTGCTCGATAATCTGTTCCTGCTGAGCCAGGATCTCCTGATTCTGCGAAGCGATCTTTTGCCCCCGGTGCTTCAGTTTTTCATTCACCTGATGCAGGGAATCATTGAGGATTTCCAGCTTTCTTTTCTTGGTAATAATTCGATATTCGAAGATGCCCAGCACCGTGAGAAAAGCCAGCATGAGCAGGATGAACCACATTTGCTTCCACACCGGCGGCAGTACCGTGAATTCAATCTCCGCCGGAGTGGGATCTACATTCATATCCAGGTCACGCGCTCTGACTTTCAGCCTGTAATCGCCGTTGCGCAGGCTCATGAAAGTGTAGTGCTTTTCGGTAGTATACGGCGACCATTCCCCGTCATCCAGTTTGAAGGAATACATGAGATCTTTCTGGGCCGACTGGGCAAAGTAGTCTTTACCATCCCATTTGATCAGGACATTCCCTTCCGGCGATACTTCCTTGGAATAGACGGTAATAGCCGTACGTGGCGGTACATTGTCCGGCAGATAGCGATGGGCTACAAAGCATTTCTTCTCGTCGTCACGTGTCTTATTGTAAGAGAAAGCCCTGCGCTTCCAGGAGCGGCTGGACTTATTGATCCAGACCGAACCCTTGTTATCGTGCAGCAGCATTCCTCCCTCAAATTCCATATTCATCTCCTCCGGGAACACATGAGGCGTCCAGCCCTGTCCGTCAAAGCGACAGATATCATTCTCGGTAGCAACATAAATACAATCCGGACCAAGTATATCGAGGCTGAGGACCGTATTGCCCGACAGGCCTTTCGATGTATCATAATTTCGCCATTGTTTGCCATCAAAAAGAAAAACACCATAGTATCTTGACCCTACTACTAAAAGGTCGGATTTACTACACACCACATTGACCACCTGCTGTAGTCTTGTATCCGTATGCGTTTGCCATTCATCACCATTGAATCCGTAAAGCTTGCCGCCGCCGATCCATACTCTTCCATCATCCGACTGACCGATGCCGTATACATTCGATTGTTGCAGGCCTCTTTCCGAACCTTTGTAGTGTATCCATTCTTTGGTGGCAGCCATCGGATCGACCAATTTAATCACACCGCCCCGCTGCCCTTTCAGACTTTCAGCATCTACTGCTCCACCAAACCAGAGCGCCCCACTGCTATCCTCAAAGACCGAACGATAGTCTATACCCCAGGACAATTCCGGATGGACAAACCGCTCCCACCGCCCATCCTTCAGCACGGCCATGGCCGCATCTCCTCCGTGCGAACCGGCAGCCCAGATCTGCCCACTCTGGGTTTGCACGATACGAATGGGCGCATCGATCAGTCCATCATCCACGTCGTATGCCAGCCATTGATCCCCTTTCTGGCAGACTACTTTTCCTTCCACATCCAAAAACCAGTAATAACCAGAAAGGTCCTGGAACTGAAAATTGAGATGGTCGTACGAGATCCAGGTATCAAATGAGAAATCAAGGAAAAATACTTTGGACTTGTAGCCGGCTACCCAAAGGAAATCTCCCTTACTTTTTTGCAGAATGAGCCGGTTGGCCGGGATGGGGAAGTTGGGAGCCGTGTATAAAGCCCATTGTTTATCCTTATAGGCATACATCTTTCCGAGCGATCCGATCCAGATGGTACCGTCATCACTCTCCACGATGTCGGTCATATATTCATCACCAGTAAACTGGTCGCTCAGCTTGAGATAGCTCCATTTACCGTCTTTTAACTGACTGATACCAATTCTATAAGTGGAATTTACGATCCAAAGCGT
The DNA here is from genome assembly GCA_020436695.1 of Lewinella sp. Taxonomy (GTDB): domain Bacteria; phylum Bacteroidota; class Bacteroidia; order Chitinophagales; family Saprospiraceae; genus Flavilitoribacter. Next base: position 12,459 of record JAGQXH010000091.1, read on the forward strand.
GCCGTCAGTGGCTTCCAGAAAATGTTGTGACTCGCCTAACTGTATTTCGGCGTTGGAGGAGTAAATGGTATATTCATCAATGTAGTTTTTAGCAAGCTCGGAGGCATTAAAAGAGAGCAATCGCCCTTCTTCTTTCGGCAGGGTGATCGCTACCCAAACCAGTCCCTGCCGGTCGAGTAATATGTCTGAAATATCAATAAAATCTTCCTCCGGGGTCAACTCATTGGGCAGCGGCACCCATTCTACGGAATCGGGGAAACGGGAGTGATAAGCAGCAATACGCGCTTCTGAGGTATAGATCTTAGCGGTCTCACCGAGCAATAACAGGCCGCGATTGGAAGGTGCCGCGATCAGCCCATTGCTCAATTCCACCAGTTGTTTAAAATAAAAAGGCGTGTTTTGCGGGATCTCAAATTCATTTATCCAGCGGTCGCCCTGCAGTCGGTAGATGCCAAATGAAGAAGCCGCGTATACCGTACCATTCCGGGTGACGTGAATGAGTTCGATAGGAGAATCATCCAGGCCATTTGCCTGATTGTGGAGTTTCCACTCGTAGCCGTTATACTCAAAAATGCCCTCATTGGAAGTGATCCAGATGGTTTTATCCCGTCCTTCAAAGATGTTGCGAATGCCTTTTCCTTCCAGTTCCGGGAATTGTTTCCACCGCCAGGATTGCGTTAACGGATCAACAATGGTTGGGTGATAAGGTTGGGTAGCCTGAAGAGATAGTTGACACCATAAGATAATTAATATGGTCCGGAGGGCGGAATTCCACATATTATTCGTCAAATTAGTTATTAGCAAAATAAATAAAATATTTTTGATCGCCCGATGAAACCGATTTTTTAATAATGTTAATTCAGGCACATGAATTGTGAAAAATTGCTAATCCGGGCCCTGCACTTATCAATACCTTGTCTTCATCCTAAGATTTGCATTAAAAAATAAACGGTTTATGCCCAATCACAAGAACATACTATTGATCCTTGGTCTTTGCCTGTTCAATCTGATCTCCTGCCGCACGGCGGAAGAATCCCCAACTTCGGAAGCCGGCACTGATCCCTGGACAGGTCTAAACGATATCCTGTCACAGATATCCGTTCCGGAATTCCGGGACGCGACCTATAACATCCTCGATTTCGGCGCAGTAGCGGATGACGCGACGAATAGTCTGCCGGCCATTCGTGAGGCCATCAGGCAATGCAATGCAGAAGGAGGTGGCCGGGTGCTCGTTCCGGCCGGCACCTACCGGATAGACGGGCCTATTCACCTGTTGAGTAATATCGACCTGCATATTGCCGAAGGTGCTACCCTTAAATTCAGTACCAACCCAGCCTACTACCTTCCGGTAGTGCGTACCCGCTGGGAAGGGGTGGATTGCTACAATTATTCCGCACTGATCTATGCCTACGAGCAGGAAAACATTGCTATTACCGGCAGCGGCACCCTGGATGGCCAGGCCGAGAACGGCGTATGGTGGGACTGGTCCGGCGCAGAGCGATACGGCTGGCAGGAAGGCATGCCCAGCCAGGCCGATTCCATGAGCCGACCCCGTTTGTACGGCTGGAACACGATGGAAGTACCGGTGGAAGAACGCATATTGGGAGAAGGTGCTTACCTGCGGCCCAATTTCATCCAGCCTTTCAATTGCAAAAATATACTGATCGATAGCGTGACCATTCGCAACTCGCCCATGTGGATCATCCATCCGGCATTGAGTGAGAACATCACTGTACAGAACGTGAAAGTGATCAGTCACGGCCCCAACAGCGACGGCTGTGATCCGGAAAGCTGCAAAAATGTATTGATCAAAAATTGCTATTTCGATACCGGTGATGATTGCATTGCGCTGAAATCCGGTCGAAACCAGGACGGTCGCAATTCCGGTCGCCCTATCGAGAACGTGATCGTTCAGGACTGCGAAATGAAAGACGGCCACGGCGGGGTAGTGATCGGAAGTGAGGTCAGCGGCGGAGCCCGCAACATTTTCGCCGAGAACTGCAAGATGGACAGTCCCAATCTGGAACGGGCCATCCGGGTGAAAACCAACAAAGTACGCGGCGGAACTATTGAAAATCTCTACTTCCGAAATATCGAAGTGGGAGAAGTAAAAGAAGCGGTGGTACGCGTAAACATGCGCTATGCCATCTTCTCGGACCCCAATCAGGAGTTCATCCCCGTGGTGCGTAACATCTACGTGGAAAATGTGACTTCCCAAAAAAGCAAGTACGGGGTACTCATTGAAGGCTATGACGAAGAACATCCCGTGAGTGGCGTACATCTGAAAGACTGCACCTTTAATGGGGTCACCCAGGGAAATAAGATCGAATTCGGCAGCGATCTGGTATTTGATAATTATCTGCTGAATGGAGAACCCGTAAACGACGATCAGTATGCTACACGCGATTAAATACCTGTGTCTGTTGGCATTGACCGGGATGATCATCAGGTTCGCTCCGGCTCTACATGATGCACCAACCATCTTCCTTATCGGCGATTCCACTATGGCCGAACGGAAGGAACCGGTGAGTGTAAATCCGGAACGCGGCTGGGGACAGGCGCTGGCTCAATATTTTCGGCCGGAAGTAAAAGTGGAAAATCACGCAGTTAACGGTCGCAGTACCAAAAGCTTCATCGACGAAGGCCGCTGGGACACCGTGCTGGAAGCTCTGCACTCCGGAGATTACGTGCTCATCCAGTTCGGGCACAATGACCAGAAGTTCAAAGACCCTACGCGATATACCAACCCGGCCAGCGGCTATTACAACAACTTGCTGCGTTTCGTGCAGGAAACGCGGGACAAAGGAGCCACTCCGGTCCTGCTGACCTCCATCGTACGCCGCAACTTCAATGAATATGGCACACTTGAAGACACCCATGGCCTGTATCCGCTGGTGGTACGACAGGTTGCATCCGATCATGACGTGGCCTTCATCGATCACCTTTCCATGACTGAAGCTTTCGTGGCGGCATTAGGCGATGAACCTTCGAAGGAGTACTACATGTGGATAGCGCCCGGCCAATATGAAAAGCTGCCCGACGGCAAGCAAGACAATACGCACCTGACGCAAAAGGGAGCTGATCAATACGCCCGTTTTGTGGCGGATGCCATTCGGGATTCGGACTTGTCGTTGAAGCGGTATGTGGCGGAATGAAGTACTAAAGTCGTAAGTCAGTTAGTCGTAAGTCTATTAGCTAATGACTAACCGACTTACGACTAACCGACTTACGACTAAATCAATCCAATAATTTAAAATCAACCTCCTTGTCTGATTCAAATACAATGCGCTATCGGATCATACTGACCTTACTGACAGGATTTACAAGCGTGTTCGTTTACGCCCAGGTATACCAGCCCGATCTGGGTAATGGAAAATATAAGAACCCGATTATTCACGCCGATTATTCGGATCCGGATGTGGTACGGGTAGGCGACGATTTCTTCATGGTCGCATCAAGTTTCAACTGTGTACCGGGTCTACCTCTACTTCACTCCAAAGATCTGGTCAACTGGTCCATTATCAACAATGTAATCCAAAAACTGGAACCGGCGGAGGCCTTTGATCAGCCGCAGCATGGCAACGGCGTCTGGGCACCATCCATCCGCTACCATGCCGGTTGGTACTATGTATTTTACGGTGATCCGGACTATGGCATCTATATGTGTCGCACCCGCAATCCCTGGGGTGAATGGGAACCGCCGCATCTGGTCCGGGCCGCCAAAGGATGGATCGATGCCTGCCCATTTTGGGACGATGACGGCAACGCCTATCTGGTACATGCCTTTGCCGGAAGCCGGGCCGCCATCAAGAGCATTCTGGTACTCCATAAAATGAGTATCGACGGCACGGTTCTGCTGGATGACGGCGTGCTGGTTTTCGATGGGCACAAAGATCATCCGACCATTGAGGGGCCGAAGATGTATAAACGCAACGGCTACTACTACATCTTCGCTCCAGGCGGAGGAGTGGAATTCGGTTGGCAAACGGTGCTACGCTCCCGCAATATTTATGGCCCTTACGAGGACAAGATCGTGCTGAGTCAAAATGATACGGACATAAACGGCCCACATCAGGGAGCCTGGATCGACACCCCGAACGGAGAAAGCTGGTTTGTTCATTTTCAGGATAAACGTGCCTATGGGCGCATCACCCATCTGCAACCGGCCGAATGGAAAAAC
>JAGQXH010000920.1 GCA_020436695.1 Lewinella sp.
TCATTAGAAAATGAAGAGAATCTGCCGCCGGCAAATTCAATATGCTTTGCGAAACTTTGCGTCCTTCGTGGCTTTGCGGTGAAAGCCAGTTTCAAACAATATCCAGCTTTAAACAACAACAGCATGGTTCAATTTGTGGTGTTCCTGGCGTTCACTGCCTTCGTTGCTATTTATGCCTCCCGGCAGTTGCGCAAGGATGACCTGCGATCCAAGGATGGTTATTTTCTGGGAGGACGAAGTCTTACCGGAATTGTGATCGCCGGATCGATGTTACTCACCAATATTTCCACCGAGCACCTGATCGGTATGAATGGCTCCGCATATAAAAATGGTGCCATCATTATTGCCTGGGAAGTCACTTCCGCACTTGCATTGGTTATAGCTGCCGTCTATTTCATCCCCCGTTATCTCAAAATGGGGCTGACCACTATTCCTGAATTCCTGGAAAAGCGTTTTGACGGAATGACCCGTACCTTGATCAATCTCCTATTGATCATCTCCCTGGTCACTACCCTGCTGCCTATTGTATTGTATACCGGTGCCCTTAATATTGAGAGCATTTTCGGTATCTCGGAAATGCTGAATATTAGCAAAAGTGAAGGGCTTTGGCTAACTGTAGTAGTCGTTGGATTGATCGGAGCGGTATACGCTATTTTCGGCGGCCTGAAAATGGTAGCACATACAGATACTATTAACGGATATGGCTTGCTGATAGCTGGTCTACTGGTACCTCTTATCGCACTATGGGATATTGGAGAAGGCAACCTTTTAAGCGGTCTTTCCAAAGTTTATCATCATGCTCCTGAGAAATTCAATGTTGTTAGCCGGGAATCCTCGGTCGGCCCCGGAGCACGTGACGCTATCCTACCCTTTTCTGTACTGTTTACCGGTCTGGTGATCAATCAATTGTACTTCTGGGCCATGCATCAGCACATTGTACAACGGGCACTGGGTGCGGTCTCTTTAAAGGAAGCACAAAAAGGAGTATTACTTACCGGGGTTTTTAAGATCCTTATGCCGCTCATCATCGTTTTTCCCGGCATCATAGGATTCTATTACTTCGGAGATAGTTTGTATGAAAATCAGGATACGGTTTATCCCCAACTTATTCAGCACGTCCTCCCGCTTTGGCTGACCGGCTTTTTCGTGGCCGTGATCATGGGTGCTATTCTAAGTACTTTTAACAGCGCTCTCAATAGTGCAGCGACGCTCTTTAGCGTGGGGATCTACAAACGCTATATCAACCCGGACTCCAGTGATCATCGACTGGTATGGATGGGGAAAACCACTTCGGCTGTCTTGGCTGTTGGGGCGATCCTTATTGCTCCTTTCGTCGCAAATGCACCTGCCGGACTTTACCAATTGCTACAGCAGTTGAACGGTATATTTTTTATTCCCATCGCAACGGTGGTTTTGGCTGGATTTCTATTGCCGGGCATTTCGGCAACCGGAGCTAAGGCCGGCCTGGCTTTTGGCTTATTGTTTTATATATTGGTGTACATGGTATTGAAAACCGACCTTCATTTTGTACATGTCTGGGGGATAGAGTTTGTGCTAAATTTATTGGTAATGTACGCTGTGTCAAGGTTTTACCCGCCCAAAACATCCTTTTCCATTCAGGATGTCGGCGTAGTAAATATGACGCAGTGGCGTTATACCCGCGTTTTGAGCATTATACTAGTCGTTGTGACATTGGCGATTTATGTTTTATTAGGTAACATCTGAATCTTAAACGTATCCCTTTCAGGAACTTAAAAGAGACACTATGCGATATTTCTATTTCTTGTTGCTATTGATCCTGCACTTATTATTTCCGGTAAACACCGAAGCTCAGGTGGCGCCAGATGAACTGGCCCTCCCGGAAATATTCGTTAATTCAAGTGGGAAAGAGGTTACTACGACGGAACAATGGATCTCATCACGTAGGATGGAAATACTTGGTCTTTTTGAAACTGAGGTATATGGGAAAATTCCAAATGAGGACATGAAAATCACGTATGATACCGGCCTTTCCAAAGAGGCTTTGGGTGGTATGGCTATATCAAGGTCGGTCTACATTAATTTGAGTGCTAATGGGCAAACACAACGACTTCAACTGCAATTGTTCCTTCCTCGGAATGGGAAAGGCCCCTACCCCATTTTCCTGGGGCTCAATTTTTACGGTAACCACACCGTACATCCCGATCCGGATATTCCTATCTCTTCCAGTTGGACACCTAATAATACCGAGTTCTGTATTTTTGATCATCAGGCCGATGAGGTTTCACGCGGGGTGCGTAGCCCTCGTTGGCCGGTAGAAAGGCTTATTCGTCGCGGTTATGGCCTGGCAGTGGTATACAGCGGAGACATCGATCCGGACTATGATGATGCATTTGTGAATGGCGTGCACAAACTGTTTAAAGGTGGCCGAAATGAAAGTAGCTGGGGCACCATCAGCGCCTGGGCCTGGGGCCTATCCCGGGCCATGGATTATCTGGTGCTTACCCAGGAAGTTGATTCGGACAAAGTAATTGTGATCGGCCATTCCCGGCTAGGGAAAGCAGCGCTCTGGGCCGGTGCCCAGGACGAGCGCTTCGCCATGGTGATCTCCAACGATAGCGGCTGTGGCGGAGCTGCCCTCTCCCGGCGCAAATTCGGTGAGCGGCTATCGGATATCAACGGCAATTTCCCGCACTGGTTCGCCGGAAACTTTAAGAAGTTTAACGGAAAAGAAGAAAAGTTACCGGTTGATCAACATGAACTGATCGCCCTGATCGCACCCCGCCCCGTTTATGTCGCCAGCGCAGAACAGGATACCTGGGCCGATCCGTACGGAGAATATTTGTCTCTGTACTATGCCGCTCCGGTGTACAAAATGTT
>JAGQXH010000921.1 GCA_020436695.1 Lewinella sp.
GTTTCCAGCGAAAGCAGGTGAAGTTGAGAAAGGGAGGAGTTATCAGTTCAAAATCCGGCGTTTGTTCCATACTCTTGGCGAAATATTCATTCAGCCGGATGTGCATCCGCAATTTCTCCTTAATGCCTTCCAGCCCGAAACTTCTCAGTACGAACCAAAGCTTGAGTGCCCGGAAGCGACGGCCCAGCGGGATGCCCCAATCCCGGTAATCGTTGACCTGCCCGCGGGTCTTGGTTTTCAGATATTCCGGCAATATTTCAAAGGTGCGGATTAGAATGTCCGCGTTTTTGACGAAGTACACTGAGCAATCGAAATTGGTGAACATCCATTTGTGTGGATTAAACACGAAGCTATCCGCCTGTTCGACCCCCTCTATCATCCAGTGGTACTCCGGCAGGAGCAGCGCGGTACCGGCGTAAGCCGCATCGATGTGCAGCCAGATGTCATACTTTCGGCAGATCTCGGCGATCGCCGGCAATGGGTCGACGGCGACCGTACCGGTGGTGCCCAGGGCCACAACGACACAGGTTGGGATTAAACCCTGCGCAAGGTCGTTTTTGATCTGTGCTTCCAGTAGATCAGGACGCAACCGCATTTGTTCATCTACGCCGATCTTGATCAGGTTTTTCTTTCCAATTCCGCTGATGCCTACGGCCTTCTCAATAGAAGAGTGGGTCTCCGTGGAACAATATATCCGCAGATTATTGGGAACTCCTGTCTCATTAGACTGGAAATTTGTCTTCACCTCACGGGCAGTAAGGATAGCAACAAGTGTCGCAGAAGAAGCGGTATCCTGGATGACACCTTCAAAGTGTGCCGGCAATCCCATACTGTCTCGTAGCCACTCCATCATTCGTTCTTCCAGCTCGGCTGCCGCCGGGGACGTATCCCAGATCATGCATTGGGCACTAATGGCGGAGGTGATGAATTCGGCCAGCAGGGATTCCAATGAACTGTTGGAAGGGAAATAAGCGTGAAAATTAGGGTGTTGCCAGTGGGTGATACCGGGCAGGATCACTTGGGTGAGATCGGCAAGGATCCGGTTGAGGGGCTCGCTGCCGGTCGGAGGTTGGGCCGGGATCTGATCGTAAATGGCCTTTGGCGATACCTTTGATTTTACGGGTAGGCTTTCCAGTTGTTGAAAATAGCGCTCTACCCAGGCCAGGACCTGCTCAGCGTCCCGGCGGAAGTTTTCTTTTTGGAGCATGATGATCTGGTTTTAAATATTGGGGTAAGGGCGACTTCAAGAAATGAAATTATTTGCTTATGGAGAAGACTTTTGTTTATTTTTCGGAAATGTGCTCCGGAGATTGGGAAGTAAGAATGGAGAATGAGCTCATTGTGAATAGATCAATTTTAAAAACGAAAGACCAAACCTATGCAAAGGACCGTATTATTTACACTTTATCTGCTTCTTGGACACGTAGCGTTTACCCAGCCGGCGAACATTAATTATGAGGATATGGCAATACAATCTTCCAGGCACTGGCTGGATATCGATTATGTTGGTGACCGTATTATCGGGCACCGGTTGGACATTCATTTACCCCCGGAGGGGAAAGCCCCTTTTCCGGTGATAATTGCCATTTACGGAAGTGCCTGGTTTTCCAATTCTTCAAAATCCAACACCTTTAGTGATGGTTTGGGTCAGCAGTTGCTGGAAAATGGATTTGCTGTCGTTAGTATTAACCATCGTTCCAGTCGGGATGCGCTATTCCCGGCTCAGATCCAGGATGTAAAAGCGGCGATCCGGTTTATTCGGGCCAATGGTCCGAAATTTATGCTGGACACTTCTTTTATCGGCATTACGGGCTGGTCGTCGGGAGGTCATTTATCGGCGATGGCAGGTACTACCAGCGGCATAGCTTCGTATGAGCTCGATGGGCAGGTCGTCGATCTGGAGGGAAAATTGGGGGCATTCACTGAAACGGACAGCCATGTGGATGCGGTAGTTGACTGGTTTGGTCCCACTGATTTTCTTATCATGGACGAATGCGGCAGCTCTTTTTCGCATGATGCAGCTCAATCGCCGGAATCTTCGCTGGTCGGAGGCCCTATCCAGCAGAATAAGGTGCTTTGCGCATTAGCGAATCCGATAACTTATGTGCGAAAAGATAATCCTCCGTTTCTGATCTTTCACGGAGATAAGGATCCGCTGGTGCCACATTGTCAGAGCGAAAAACTATACGAGCAGATGAAAATCGCCGGAACTGAGGCAAAGCTGGTAATCGTAGCGGAAGGAAAGCACGGGCCAAAAGTGATGATTGATCCTTATTATAAACAGATGATCGACTTTTTTAAAGCGCAGCGAAAATGATCCTTTGAAATGGATCAGTAATACACTGGGTTACCAGCTAAACAAAAATTACGATGAGAACTAAACAGATGGCTGATCGCTTCCGGGAAGTCATTTTAAACGGGAAATGGATCGCAAATACGAATATAGAGGAACAACTATCGGATGTGGGCTGGCAACAGGCAACTACCCGAATAGGTTCATTAAATACGCTGGCGGTACTTACCTTCCATATCAATTATTACATTGCCGGCCTCATCAATGTATTTGAGGGCGGTAGCCTGGATATAAGAGATAAATACAGCTTTGATATGCCTGCGGTTGAATCGCAGGAAGATTGGACGCAACTGCGTGATACTTTATTGGTCAATGCCGAAAAATTTGCCGGGCTGGTAGAGGCGATGCCTGATGAAATACTCGACGATGCTTTTGTTGACGAAAAGTACGGGACGTATCAGCGGAACATTGAAGGGATGATCGAGCATGTCTATTACCATTTTGGTCAAATTACGCTGATCAAAAAGTTGGTACTGGCCGGGTAGAGTGAAATATGAG
>JAGQXH010000922.1 GCA_020436695.1 Lewinella sp.
CTCCGGCATGTCCTTCCACCTGAGCGCCAACTCCGGCCACAACCGCTTTTTCGACAAACTCCGGCCCGGGAATGGAAGCGTAGATAAGCGAAGGTCCGTCAGCAGATTGAAATTCCGGCCGGGCCAGGATCTCCGTCAGCGTCCAGGTGACATCCCCGGCGCCACCGGCGGTAGGATTATCGCCCATATCGCTGATCATAAAAGGCTTTTTGTCGCTGGCAATGGCCATCTCCAGGCTTTCTTCAAGTGATGCGACCGGAGCCACAAACTCAAACTCCGAACGCACGTCCCAAAAACTTTGAGCCAGCTCTTCAGCGGTAGAAGTCACCTTCTCTTGGTCATCACCGGTAACCATAACCACTGCATGGTTGCGCGGTTCATCAGCCCAGGCATAACCGATCCAGATCGCAGCATCGACGATACCTTCCTGATCGGCGGCGGGGGCCACTTTGGCGTACAGACTTTTACCCGGATCAATCCGGGTGCTGGTCTTTTCTCCCGGCAGCAGTATAGGTACGGGTATCCAGGCTTTGTAAGCAGGTTTTCCCTTACCACTTTCGATCCGGTCGAGCAGGTTTTCTACCGCTCTTTGTTTGGATTCCATAGCATCTTCGTGCGGCGCCATCCGGTAGCACGTGATCAGATCGGATTGAGTGGCCAGCGTTTGAGATACATTCCCGTGGAGGTCCATGCAGGTAGAAATGATCGTTTCGGGACCAACTACTTTGCGAATCCTCGTGATAAGATCTCCTTCCGGATCATCCAGCCCTACGACACTCATGGCACCGTGGATATCGAAAAAGAGGCCATCATAGGGGCCGTTCTCCTCCAGCATTTTCAATGTCTTGGAAACCAGCGATTCATAAGCTTCGTGGGTGACGATGCCACCGGGCAATGCCTTGCCGCGGAGCGTGGGCACCCATTCGGCCCGCTGTCGGTCGGTTGAATCTACTGCCATGAAGGGATAAACCGAAAATATTTCTTCTCCTACCTGTGGGTGAAAAGCTTCTTCCTGCGTTTGGGCGGGAGAAAAGGTGCTGGACTCAATGCCCAGGCCGGCTATGGCAATGCGAGGGAGTTGTTGGTCCTTTTCTGCCTGTTGGCAACTCAAAATGAGAAAGAGGATAGATAAACCGAATAGTGCTTTTTTCATAGTAGTTCGATGATGTGTATTAGTGAGTAATTACCAAACAGATGGATAGATCTGAATATACTGGCTGGTGTCCTGGATGGGAACTACACCGAATTCCCCGTCGACCCATTGCAACAGACTGATGTACCTGGTGTTAATAATTTCCGGTTCTTCTGCATCAAAATCCAACCATCGCAATTGGTGTTCCTGTTGAGGTATCACAATGGTGGGGCGGGTTTCCAGATCATATAGCCAACCCTCACCGACTACCTGGCCGCCATCGCCGCCAAAAAGGTAAGCTACCGGCACCAGATCAACAAAATTGCTGGTCGATCTGGAATAAACCAGCAGGTATTTGAATTGCCACCAGTTCTCGAACAGCCGCATCAGGCAGGCATCGTGGTCCTGATCCAGTGCGATCTTCCATTCCACTTGCGCCCTAAAATCAAAAGTATCGGCCATGTAGATCATTTTCTCGTATAAGGATGAATCTATGGCCTCCAAAAAGAGCTTGGGAGCAATTTTCGGGTAAGATCCGTTTTCCACACTATCCAGTGTCAAATGGATGGTATCCGCAGCTTCGCGGGACTCAAACATAGCATATAGCTCCTGTGCAGCAGTAGGCTCTTTCGCCCCGGACCGGCAGGCAAACAAGGTCAGCAGCAAAGCGGCCAGTGTAATGCAATGAGTATACTTCATAAGCATAGCATAAAGTGTTATTCGTCCTGTGCATCCCATCCAATATCGATATATTTCCAGTCGATATTATCGCCGTTCACGTAAATATGCATGAATCCCTCTTCGTTGTAATACCGGCCGTCTCCCTGATCATCCTTTCTCCGCCAGGAAGGTCGTCCGGCAATGGCTCCACCCGTGATCACCCGGAACTGCCCCTGAACGTTGATATCTTCCACCCAGTGCATATGACCCTGCAGGATCAGCTTAAGATTATGGTCCCGCAATAGCTGCAATACTTCTGCCCGGTTCTGAATGTAACGCCCCTGACTTGCTGCCGTATCGGGCAATATCGGATAAACCTGTCGGAAGGAAGAGACCAGCGGAATATGCAGGGCAACCGCTACTGGTGTTGAGGGTGCCAGTTGAGCTAGGTCCTCCTTCAGCCAGTCCAACTGTGTACTGTCGATCAATCCAATATAGTGCTGGTCTTTTTCTTCAATCGAGTTGAGCACGATAAAATGCCAGCCTTTATGATCGAAGGAATAGTACGTTTTCCCCAAATGGCGTTCAAACATACCGTATTTGTAATCCGGATGGGTGGCGTCAATATCGCTCTCTTCGTAAATACCGAAAAGCTCGTGATTGCCGATACAGTGATAGATCGGTTTGTTAAGCTTGCTTACGATGCTCTTATACATCCGGAAAAGCGAATCGGAACGCTCAAAGTTACCACGCAGTACATCATAGACCAGATCGCCCCCCGTCATCACAAAATCTGCATCCCGTTCGTTGATCATCTCAACCGCACGCTGGAAGCCTTTGTAGGCGCCCCGTTCCGGTTGGACGTGGATATCGGTCATGAAAATGAAAGAGAAGGAATCCTGTCGTATCGATTCTGCCTGGCCGCTGAGTTGTACCACACAAAGGAACAAAAAAAAGACCCCCAGATAAATGTATTTCATAAATGCTGCTGCTGTTTTCGGTCGCAGGCAAAATAGAGAATACAACACAGCAACCACAGCAAGATCGGACATAG
>JAGQXH010000923.1 GCA_020436695.1 Lewinella sp.
AGAGCACATACTTTTCAAAAAAGGTATCTTTATCCAGGTTGGCCAGTTCATCTCTGGAGTTGAGATCAAGGGAATTTAGCACATGCTTGTCACGGCCGGCAAACCAAAGTAGCGGATGTGGTACCTGCTTGCTGCTGTGATTCATGATCTTATTGAAGATCTCATTGAAATGCGATTCGGATTTCAGATGCTCTCTGGCTTTCTCCAGGTCTTGAAAAACCTCCTGAAGGCCATCATTGAAAGTAAGGTAATAGGGCGGATAGGCCACTTTATCCAGTAGCTGTCGGGTCTCATGGAGGGTTTGATCAGCCTCTTGGACCTGAGTCTGGAGCTGGGAATTTTCCAACTGGCTTTGCCGGACCTGCTCTTCCAATTTTCGATAGGCTGCCTGATCTACGTTCTGTTTTTCCGACAGGCCATAGCGGTCTTTCACCATCGCTACTTTTTCCTGGATCCCCGTAGAATAATGATTGGTGGCCTCTCCCTCTCCACCCATCAAATGATTAAGTAATGCCAGCTGTATGGCTTCTTCCGCATCGGTGGCCCCAGTCGTTTCTTCATCCGGTTTCTCTGATTTCTCGTTTGCATCGTGCTTTAGCCTGCGGTACAATATAAAACCTAAGATTCCGGCCGATACGGTCAGGAAAAGAAGGATTAAGAAGGCTGATTTCCAGGGATTAGGAGGAGGATTGGGATTTGGTGTAGGGGGTGCATTTACTTTACTGGGGTCCACCTCCACATCCGTGGTGGAATCCTGTCCGGTTGCATTTTGGTCATTGTCTGTAACGGAATTTCCTGCATCGGGAGTATTTTGATCACCGGCAGCCGCGCCTGGAACATTATATTGCAAAGGGTAGGTTAATTCGCCCTCATTATTTACCTTGATCACGATCGAACCTTCGACCTGATCTGCCAGGAACTCCACTTTTATCAATTCGAGATAGCGGAGAATATTGCCGTTCAGGCTCAGATTCTGTCGTAAGGCACCATTATAAGTGATCTTACAATCATCAGTGCCGGTAATGGAAAAAGTAACTTTCTTCCTTGTTTGAGCTGCTTCGGGAAATCCGGCCATGAGAAAGATCTCCTTTTTGTCGGTCTTAATACCTTCACTCGGAGCGATGATCTTGTTTTTCTCATCCTCGTATTTCATATTGGCATCCTCGCCCATCTTAAGCAGTATAGTCTGGGAGTAAGCGGTACAAGAGAGGAGGCACAACAAAAAAATAACTTGTATAGCTTTATACATAAGGCCAGAGTGATTTTTTGAAGGTAACATTGGAAAAATTGACCTTCACGGTCGAAGCATAATCATTTTCTTCTCTTCCGACGGTTACTGACATTTGGTTCTCCCGGTCGATCTGTACCCGGACCGGTACCGCACGGATGTTGCCGGTATTTACAATATTGGATTTTTCAAATGAATACATGATAGTAATATAGTCCCAGTTCCTATTATTGAAATCGCGGGCCGTGTCAGTGGAATAACTTTGTACGAAATAACAAACGGCAGTGCGGCTCAGGTCGATGGTCATCTTGGCCGGGTCTCCCTGGGCGTTTTTTCGGTCGGTATCGTATTCAAAAATACTCAGGCCATAAACCCGGTGTGGCATGAAGTTCAGACTGCTTGTAGATGGATTAAGCACTTCTAAAAACTCCCAACGACTATTCCCCGGATTTCTGTAAAGAAAGCCGTAACGAGCCATGAGATTTCTACTGATCATTTCCACCGAGGAATAGTCTGTGTTTCTAAATTCAACGGCATAGTTCAGAGCTCCTTTCACCACTACACTCTTCAATTTTTCGGGATCGCTATTGAAAATTATGTGCGGCGTGTAATCATCGGATATAAAGGCTCGCAGCGCCTGTTCGAAACGATCTCGCAGTTGATCGAATAAGACACCCCGGCCGCTGAAAATGATCGTGTGTATGCGCGATTCTTTGGGTACAGCCGACACCGATTCATCCGTACCGGAAAATAGGTTAAAAAACTGCTCGATCACGTCCGTACTATTGGCCACCAGATACTCTTCCATCAGCGGGTGATCCAGGATGGCGCCGATATAGATCTCCTCGGCATCCGGGTCCAATTCACTTTTGAGGTTGCCGTCCCTGGTAATATAAAACGTAAGATCGGGTTGATTCAGCCTGGGCTTGATAAATGATTTGATGAAGTCTTTATTGAAGTAGGCTACGGGTTCGAAGCCGGTTGTTTCCGTCATCTTTTCCGGATTCTTGCTGATATTATCGATGATCCTGGCGATGACGTAGTCCAGATAATTACCGGCGGTGCCCTTGCCGAGTTTGCCCAGGATCTTCAGTTCTCTTTTTCCCTTTGCAGTTAAGCTCGATATTTTGAACAAGGTCAGATCCAGGGTACCGGCGCCCACATCGTACACCAGTACGTGTTCATCCTGTTTGATGATCTGGTCCCTGTCGGCCCGTTCGGCATTATGTTCCATCCAGTTGGCCATGTATTCACAGGCTACCGCATCCGATTCACTAATGAACGAAATATACTCCGACCGGAAATCCGGAAAATGTTTATCGATGATCTGGCGGATGATCTGTACCTGTTTGGGTGAAAACGTGTTGGGAACCCCAAATATGATCTTATCCGTAACCTGGCCGTTGACCTGGGGTTTGATGAAGTCTCGTAAAAAAGAATTATAGACGTTTTTCAGGATCTCCTGTACGCTCAAAGGACGTTGTTCAAAAGAAACGGGTTGGTCCTGTTTTTTATTCAGATAATATTTCAGCTTCTTGTAGGTGCCGTTAATGTCCGGGACCGTGTCAAACCCGATCAGTGATTTAAGATAAGGCAAGCTGAATGCAGAACTTTCT
>JAGQXH010000924.1 GCA_020436695.1 Lewinella sp.
GATGAGATCCTTGAATCGGAGCTTTATCAATTCCTGACAGAACAAGAGTATATCATGGTGAACTGGCTGGGGCAGACGTTGATGTTTAAGCCGGCTGGGTAGTCATAAATGGATTAGATAAAATATTTTTCGTGGTTTATTTTTTATTTACAATAAAATTGTTTAAATTACTGCAATTCCCCAGTATATTTCATAGGTTACAATCTTAATCAGTGTTTTCCCTTCTATTCGTAGGTTCTTAACTTCTATTCAGCGCAAACCATAGTTTTATTTTACGTCGGCGATCACATTTGGGCGTTGCCCTCTTGCGGATGAGCGATAACCTGTTGTGCAGTTATTAGATATCTGTGCTGTAAGGCAAGACGCATCATTCGGGGGCAGACTTTACCCGGGAATAGCGCGGTAAGGTGGAGGGCGGGCTATTTTTATTCCCACCCATATTAATGTGCACCCCACCGCCGATGCCGACCGGCCGATCTGGTCGGGTATCATGCTATTGTTGCAACAGAATATATTCTTCGGCTAATCAGATAAAGTAAAAAACGAGTTCGCAGGAAATACTACACCATCCCTCTTGGAGGGATCCTATAAATTGCTGCACATCAACCCACCAAAACGGAAAACCCACGCATCTATCAATTGAACACGATTAATAACGTATTTTTACGTTATAAAACTTTTAAAATAGTTGTTGGTATAAAAAAAGCGATGTATGTTTGTAAAAGTTACCCAAAAGTGGGGCATTATCGGACTTCTGTTTTGCACTTTAACAGTGGGTGCGCAAAACCGGGATAGCCTGTTGCACGCCCAAACCGAGGCAACCTATCAGGCGGCCCTGGATCTGATGGCCAATTTTCAGTTTGATAAGGCCCAGACTCTGCTGAGCGAGTGTTATATCCGGGAGCCGGAGAATAAGGATTTCTTGTTGAAGATCGCGTATTGTAATCAGCAATCGGGGAGATATCCGGACGCTTTGATCTTTTATAATAAGGTACTGGCCCTGGATTCATTGAACACCAATGCCCTGAGTTCGATCGGATCTATTTATGAACGCACCAGCAACTACCGGCAGGCAGCTCAATACTACCACCAGTTAATCCAGATTGACACAAGTAACGCCTACTACTACAAACGCAATGCTTATGTAGCCTTGCGGCTGAATAAGGTACTACAGGGGGTGATCTATTTTCTTAGGGCCCATGAATTGAATGAAGCGGATATTGAAACGATTGACCAATTGAGTAATCTCTATCTGACGCTTAATGATCTGGAGTCTGCGGAGCTGATGATCCGCCGTGGTCGTAATATTGATCCCAATAATGTGGGTTTACTTTACAATCAGGCCCGGCTGGAACAGAAAAGAAAGAACCACGAGCAGGTAGTAGAAGCCATCCAAAAGGCTATGACCCAGGGAGATACCAGCGATTATTATCAGATGATGCTGGGAGTGGCCTACATCTATCTGGATAGTGTAGATCAGGCCATTGAACACCTGGAGGCCATTGTTGATCGCGGTAAGGATTCGGAATATACGCATCATTATCTGGGGCTGGCGTACCGGGCGAAAGACGAGAACGAAAAAAGCATAGCGCATTTCGAGAAGGCCATTGAGCTGGGTATATCCGAGAAAATGGCCGATTTTCAGGCTGATCTGGCTTCCGTACTGGTAGAGCAAAATGATTTTCGCTCTGCTATTGAACACTACCGGGAAGCTTTAAAATATGAACCGAGTGCCGAGCATGTTTTTCATCTGGCCAGGGCCTGCGATCAGTATTATAAGGACAAAAAGATCGCACTGAAATATTACGAACAATACCTCAACAGCAAGGACCAAAAATTCAGAACATACACAGAACAGCGCATAAAGCAACTGAAAGAATTCATTCATTTTAGCAACTGATCATGAGTTATTTCAAAGCGGGACTGGTGTTTTTGTTGATCTCCCGGATGATTTTGCCGGTCGACGCACAAACCCGCATGATCGACCTGGATAGTATAAAATTCAAGGTGTATCACAATGATCTTTCGGCGCGGAAAGAAAATCACCCCGCCCTGATCTTTGAGAACGGATGGGGCGCCAAACTGGAGAATTGGGAACCCATTATCGGACAGATCGGTCAGCATGAGGTCGTTTTTACATATGACCGTTCCGGTATCGGTGGGTCAGAATACGATGAGCAGGAGCCGACACTACAGCATACCGCTGAAAATTTGCACAATCTGCTGATCCGGTCGGGTATTCCTCCACCTTATATCCTGATCGGTCATTCCCTGGGCGGCGTGTACGTTAGAGCCTTTGCCGGATTATATCCGGAGGAGGTCGTGGGACTGGTATTTGTTGATCCGGCAGATTTTACGGAGACCAAGGAAGATTGGGAAACTCCTTTCCGACAGGCCGGAGTACCGGAAAAGAAGATCAACGAGATGTTATTCGATCGCTTATATACCGATCAGGTGGATGAAGATATGCCCGTTCCGCTGCGGAAAGAACTTGAAGTACTGAAAGGCTGGCGCAAGGTGGATTTTGCCGAACTACGCGAAATGCCGCTACCCAAAATACCGCTGTATTTCTTCATGGGTGGAAAATTTGATGTGCCGCCGGCCTACCGAAGCAAAGACCTGGACCAGGAAGCTCTTTTCGGATACCGAAAACGACAATGGACAGATCGGTGGTATACCCTGATTGATGAGGTTGGAGAAGGAGGAGCACTGATATATGTATCCAATGCCGGTCACTTTGTACACCGGGATAATCCGAAAGTGGTGATCGACAATATATTGAGTCTGGCCGGAAGATTTCATTAAGTGACGGAATAAAAATAAATGAACCAATTTTAGG
>JAGQXH010000925.1 GCA_020436695.1 Lewinella sp.
GATCTTATAATGATCGCTGGCTTCCTTAAACCGGTGTTGTGCGTGGAAGATCTTTCCCAGATACAACCAGCATTCCGGGTAAGGAGATTCATCTTCTTTGGTCAGTGCTACCAGGTTTCGATAAGCATCATCCAGTTTATTGACCTGATACTGGCAAACGGCGATCAGGAAGCGGGCCTCTTCATCGAAGCGACTTAGCTGCCTCGAACTGGATAAGATAGATAAAGCTTCTGAATAACGTTGATGACCAAAGAAGAGTTTGGCCTCCCGTAATTTATCCTGATCGGAATTCTGCCCGAAAACAGGCTGCAAAACCATTAAACCAATAAGTAGAAGCGCTGATCTTTTAATCATGGGAATAACTTTGGGGCCGGGTTACCGTTTAAATTTCCTGCTTGTCGTCAAAAGCTTCCAGGTAATCTCCTACCCGGCGAAGGAAAGACCCTCCCAGGAAGCCATCTACCACCCGGTGATCGTAAGACATGGACAGAAACATCATATGCCGCACTGCGATAAGGTCGCCGTATTCGGTTTCCACAACGGCCGGTTTCTTCCGAATGGCACCCACTGCCATAATTGCCACCTGTGGCTGATTGATAATGGGCGTACCCATTACGTTACCAAAAGTACCTACATTGGTCAACGTGAAGGTACCGTTCTGTATTTCATCCGGCTGCAATTGGTTGGCCCGGGCCCGGCCGGCCAGGTCATTAACCGCTTTGGTCAGACCCAGCAAATTGAGCTGATCCGCCCGATTAATGACGGGCACAATGAGGTTGCCGGTAGGCAAAGCTGTGGCCATCCCGATATTGATATCTTTCTTAACGATGATGCTGGAGCCTTCGACGGATACATTCACCATTGGAAAATCGCGAAGGGCTTTAGCTACTGCTTCAATAAAGACCGGCGTAAAGGTGATCTTTTCACCGTACTTCTTCTGGAATCCGGCTTTGACCTTATCCCGCCAGCGCACAATATTGGTCACATCCACTTCCACAAAGGAAGTAACGTGCGGGGAAGTCTGTTTGGAGCGAACCATGTGATCGGCGATCAACCTGCGCATGCGGTCCATTTCCACGATCTCTTCTCCTCCGCTTTGGGAACGTACCCGGGGGGCGGTGGGGGAAGCGGCCGGAGTGCTTTTGCCGTTGCCATTGGGAACGGGAGCAGTTTTCCGGTTCTCTATATATTTCAGGATATCTTTTTTGGTGATCCGGCCGGCCTGGCCCGTACCGGAGAGTTGTTCCAGTTCGGCCATGGAGATGTTTTCTGCTTCGGCAATATTTCTCACCAGAGGAGAATAAAAGCGCCCGTCACTACCAATCCGAGAGATCCCCTCTTCCGTATCTCTTTCTGAAATGATCGTCGCCGTACTTGTAGCAGGCTGGGCCGGTGCCGGTCGCGGGTCCGTTTTGGTTTCCTTATGCGCTAAAGTTACAGGTTCAGCGACCGGTGCGGGAGTTTTTTCCGCTATGCTTGGAGTGGGCAGGGGTTCCGATTCTTCTGATTCGGTACCGATAATGGCGATTACCTTACCTATGGGGACGGTAGCATCTTCCGGATACAGTATTTCCAGGATCTTGCCGCTTACCGGAGCAGGTACTTCCGAATTTACTTTATCGGTAGCGATCTCCAGTACCGTTTCTTCCTCTTCTACCGTATCTCCTACCTGTTTTACCCAACTGAGAATAGTAGCTTCCATGATACTTTCTCCCATCTTGGGCATGATCAATTCCACACGGGCCATAATACATGATTGTTTTTAAAGGCGTCCCGACCGGCACGGATTGATGATAGCTGCAAATGGTACATCCTGCTGTCTTGCATGGTATTACCACAACGAGAATGATCCGGGCTGCTGCCGGAAGCCGTTATTTGGTATATTTGGTTTGGTCAATTTCACTGCAAAAATACGCGAAAAAATGGTAAACTCTCGTCTTATGAGGCGGTAATGCGGTAATACGCTGATCGTTAGCCGTCGGATAAAAGCTTCAATGCTGCGATTGTTTCTTTAGGCGAGCGAAAAGCTGGATGTAATAGTTTCATATCGCCATTTCCCCCATCATCTTTAACACCACGATAATCACTGTTACATTTATTCTGTCGAAGAACTCGCTTCATTTCAGTGGAACGATGAAGCGCAGCGACATTACGGCATAAGGATCATACCTTCACTGTTGCATAATGTTTTAGCACAAACTTCCGGACAAAATTCAATGCATAATTTGACGCATATTCGATGTTCTTGCTCCGGTCTTTTCCGGCCTGTAATTTGAACGTTTCGGTCTCCTCGCCATTTCCAACGGCCATCCAGATGGTGCCTACCGGTTTTTCGGGCGTACCGCCTCCGGGGCCGGCAATCCCCGAAATGGCGATGGCCAGGTCCGTTTTCATTACCCGCAGGGCACCGTTCACCATTTCCCGGACGGTCGCTTCACTAACCGCACCGTGGGTCATCAGGGTTTCGGGCCGCACGCCCAGAACGGCTTCTTTGATTTCATTGGCATAAGCCACAATGCTCCCCTTGAAATAATCTGAAGATCCGGCGATGCTGGTGATCAGGTGCGCCACGAAGCCACCGGTACAGCTTTCCGCCGTTGAAATCGTAAGTTGATGCTCTCGCAGCAAATTGCCGATCACCGCTTCCAGCAATTCGTCATCCTGCCCGTAGACCAGATCACCCAACTGCTCTCTGATGCGATTGGCCTGACCTTCTATCTCCGCCTGTAATTGTCCGGCATCCGGCCCACTTCCGGAAACCCTGACCCTTACGAAACCCAGGTTGGGCAGATAGGCCAGTTTCAAATGAGGAGGAAGAGAAGATTCTATGTCGTTGA
>JAGQXH010000926.1 GCA_020436695.1 Lewinella sp.
TTATGGGGATCGATACTGGCAAAGGGGATCATCACATCCCTGTTTTCTTTGGCAGCCTCCGCCACTTCCTCGTTGGGTATGCGACGTTTGCCCACCGCAAACTCAGAATCGACGGTAAACATGACAAAAGCCATTTTTCGCTCGCGATAATAATCTGCCGTTTCCTGGATGGTAGGCCGCTGCCCCGATTTAAAATACCGGACAAAGGCCTCATCCAGTTCCGGTCGGTAGTCATCATGGGGCTGCCGGCAGGACACTTCCGCGTGCGTATGTACGTCAATGGCGATAATGTTGTCCGGATCGATCATTCCTGGTCCGTATTTGATGGTTGAGGATTTTATGTTGGGGTAAGGGTGGCATTTATACTACGGACATTTGGAAATTTGGACGTTAGGATCTTGGGGTTCACCCAAATATCTCAACGTCCCAAAGTCCATTTGTCCGGTAGTGAGGGGGGCATTAGGCCATAGAATGGTGCTCCCTGCCCGCCAGACTACTCTAAAAAGCCTGGCTTTGCTTTTTTCCCGGTACTTACCCACCGCCTCAGCATGTCAAAAGCTTCGCTAATCTGTTTGGGTTTGAACGCGCAGTGCCCCTGGCCATCTGTGTAACGGACGGTGAAAAACTCATCGTTCCCCTGTTGATGAACCATTTGTTCAAAATTCACCACTCCGTATTGCGGTGGGATTAACTGGTCATAAATAGTATGAACCAGCAGTACCGGTTTATCTATATTACCTGTACGGTCATACTTATCAAATAGTATGCCCGGATCGGCAGTTGCTTTTAGCCGTTCTGCCTTCTGATTAACTTCCAGATCATTCGGAAAGCCCGAATAGACCGTATTGGTATTATCAAATGGATTACCACCCGTTTTCTCAGCAATATCTCTCAATACATTTTGATTAAAAAAAAGCGAGAAGGCCAGGTCGTCCAGCCTGAGATCGAAGCGATGCGCAAAAGCCACCGCCAATGTCGAATCTTTTTCGGTAATTGCCTTCCCGATCCGTTGGGTTTCTTCGTAAAGATTGGAAAAATTCGGTGTCATCAGCGGCCGGTCCAGGTCAAAGATCTCCTGTAGCGATGGGACAATGCCCGGGAATAAGCCATTGAAAGTGGCGTAGATGTCAAATTCCTTGCGTACCTGCAAGTACGGCCGGCTAGAAAGCGGACACAATGGGAGTGCTCCATCATAATGTTCTCCCATATTCTCCATAGTAGCCAGCGCTACACCACCCCCCATGCTTACTCCGACAATGAAAATGGAATCCGGTTCTCCGTATTGATCAACGAAGTATCGACGCAGGGCTTCAGTGTCATCCACTCCCTGTGGCAGGGCAAAGCCTTTGTACTGATAGTCCGAGGCAGCTACGGCAAATCCACGTTCCAGATAGGGCGCTATTTGTTTGGGAAATTGCGGCGACTCACTTTGTTTTCCCTGGCTGCCCATAAATTCATAGCCATGGGCAAACAGGACCAGCTTATTATCCCACTGCTCTGGTATCAGGATCTTAAAATCGGCGCCATTGATATCACCGGTTTCCACTTTGACATTTTCCTGTGCCTGCAATTTACCAAGGCAAAGCAATAACCCGAGTAACCAGATCTTTTTCATTGTTTTCGGTTGTTCGATTTTATAGTCAGAGGAGCTTTGGCAGTCGAAACATCACAGAATCTTAGGACCACAGCATCACAACATCAATAACCTCCCCAAACCTTCCGCGCCGTATCTACCACCAGTTCCATCTTGCGCCACTGATCATCGTGGGTGAGTTCATTGCCGTGGTGGGTAGACGAAAAACCGCACTGAGGACTGACCCCCATATTATCCAGGGCCATGTACTGAGCCGCTTCGTCAATGCGCCGGCAGAGGTCATCCATGTCTTCCAATTGGGGTACTTTGGAGGAAATAATTCCCAATATGACCATTTTGTGGTCAGGAACGAAACGCAAAGGAGAAAAATCGCCCGACCGCTCATCGTCATATTCCAGAAAGTAACCGTCCACATTGATGCTGTTGAACAGGATCTCGGCCACCGGTTCATAACCGCCTTCGGCAAACCAGGTACTGCGGTAATTCCCCCGGCAAAGATGGATGGCGACGGTAAGGTCATCCGGGCGGCCATCAATGACCGAATTGATGAGTGCAGCATAAGTACGTGGTAGGTCATTGGGATCTTCCCCCCGTTCGGCGGCTGCCGCACGCATTTTTGGATCGCAGAGGTAAGCCAGGTTGGTATCATCCAGTTGCAGATAGCGCAGCCCCGCCTGATATAGATGATCGATCTCCTCGCGGTAAGCCTGGGCCAGGTCCTCAAAAAACTGATCCATGTCCGGATAAGATTCGATATCGATCGACTTACGGCCGCCGCGGAAGTGGACCATGGTAGGAGAGGGGATGGATACTTTCGGTGTCTGGCTGACGACAGACTTCAGGTAGTTGTAATCGGCTACCTGAATATCTTTAATGTGCTTCAGTTTGCCCGTTACGCTCAGTTTGGGAGGGGTGAAGCCGTCTTCTGCTACTTTGGCATTAGGGTTGGCTTCAATACCGCCGCTGACGGTTACCCCATCCAGTTCTTTCAGAAAGTCCAGGTGGAAATAATCCCGCCGGAATTCTCCATCGGTAATGGCCCGCATACCCGTCGACTCCAGTTTCTTTACTGTTGCAGCAATAGCAGCATCTTCAATGGCACGTAACTCTTCGGTTGGGATCTCGCCCTTTTTCCAGCGCAGTCGATTTGTTTTTACTTCCGGCGTTCTCAATAAACTACCGACATGGTCGGCCCGAAATGGTGGATTCATCTATTTGACTTTTA
>JAGQXH010000927.1 GCA_020436695.1 Lewinella sp.
CCTCATTGAGTTGTATCCCGAATCCAGGGCGGTCACTTCTGCAAAAAAAGATGGGTCCCTTTCTTATTAGAGGTCAATACATCCGGCTTCCCATCTCGATTCAGATCAGTGATCCAGATCTGCGTACCTGAGCCCGAATCATCATCGATCAGATGAGTGGTCATTTTTACATGGCCGGCATCGTCAATCTGATTGCTGACGTAAGCGACGACCGCCGGATCGGACGAGCCCGGATCTCTTCCCAAATGGGCCAGATATCTTTTGCCGGTGACAAACTCACTCCTGCCATCTCCATCGAGATCTACCGCATTCATAGCGTGCAGCTGTGACATGTCCATGCTGATCTCGTGTGGTGTAAAGGCAATTTCTCCGTTTTTCTGTACCTGTTCAAACCACCAAAGTCCATAGGCATGAGCGGCCCCGCCGATGATGTCGTTATCACCGTCTCCGTCAAAATCGGCAGCGAACATTTGGGCAAACAGAAGATGTATCTTTTCCGGATTGGCCATCGTATCGAACGGCACTTGGTGAAAGGTCCAATTCTCCATAGTTCGCCCATTTTCCGGACCTTCATACCATCCCTGTGCGGTAATGATATCCTGACGGCCGTCGCCATTGATATCTCCTGCTCCCAATCCATGTCCGTAGCCGCCGGGAGCAAAATGTGAGGTATTCCGGAAAGTGATCGAATAATGAAAATCGTCTGGATGGCCGATCACATGGGGTTGCCACAACTGGGTCGGATCGGAAGCAGGCGTAAACCAACTCAGCGTATATTTTCCATCCCCGATGTGGTTACCCGCCAGTACTACCGGTTCTCCGTCGCCGAAGATGTCGAGCATTTGCGGACTCTCATTGTGAAATAGTTCTATGGCCAGGTATTCCTGCCAGAGTTGATCATAGTTCTTCTGGGGGTTGCGATACCAATAACAGGGAGCACCTTGCGAATTAAAGGTCAGCACATCGAGCCATCCGTCTCCATCTACATCTTTAGTGTAATTACCGATTGATCGGGCATAGTATCTGGCTCCGGAACCAACCGGGCGGGTAGGATCGACCAGGGTACCGTAATAAGCTCCCAGGGGACGGATCTCATGGCGTTCCCAATCCGGTGCTTTGTACCAGACATCTCCGGCAATGATATCCTGCAGTCCGTCCCGATCGATATCGGCGGTGGTGATAGCCGAAGAAACGTAGGTTTTGTCGATAATGATCTTCTCAAAAGATATGTTTTTCTGCGCCGGCAGTAAAAAGCTGGTAGCCAGCAAGAGTAAGATAAAAAGCGATCTGAGTTGGTTTTTCATATTTCTATTTGTTTTCAGGCAAGGCAAATACAACATACGCACCTTCAATTGGAAGCGCTTCAGTTTTACCCTTATTCTCTTCTTTCAAATTCCAGCCGGATGTTTGCGGCGTGGTAGCATTGACAACAAGGTAGACCCGGCCCTTTACTTCGTACATAGCCGGCAGACTGGCGATACCCATCGGCACCTGGCCGGTCCATAATATATTACCGTTGTCAGCATCATAAGCATAGATCTTCCCATTGGTAACCGTCGAAAAGATCAGGCCATTGGAGGTAACGATCATACCGTTACGCTGCGATCCGGTGGGCACACCCGTGTTTCGGGCTCCCAAAGCCACCGCTTGTGGGTCTTCTCCCAGCGGACGAGTCCATTTGATCGTACCCGCATTCATATCATAGGCGGTAATGGAAGTCCAGGGAGGATTCAGAATGAATGGATAACCCAGGCCATAGCCGGTATAGTAGCGTCGTGGGGGCACCTCCACTCCTTCCGGATAATCATTGCCCGCCATATTGAATCCGCCGGAAGAACGAAGTGCTTCTTCTCCGGGAGCACCGCCAGAAGCTACCACCGGCCCGGATGGCATATCCTTTTCCACGCCCGCGCCGGAACCGGAACTGGTGGCCTTGTCTTTCAATAATGCCAGCAGATCACTGATCTGCTCTTCTTCGATGTGTTGAATACCGGGCATCCGGCCTACACCATACATCACGGTTTGCCGCAGGAACTGTAAATTCAGTCGGTCGGCAATAGCCAGTAGTGCCGGACCGTTAGCTGTTCCCGCGAGATCACTGCCATGGCAGGTTTGGCAATATTCTTCAAAGACGACCTTGCCCCTCTGTATTGCTTCCTGAGTAGCGATCCTCTGCCGGAAAGCTGCGGGCAAGGGTGGAGGGGTCGGTTCCAGTTTGTAAAAGGAAGGATAATCCTGACTTAAGACGTACACCAAACCTTCGTCCGGATTGGAGGCCGTGTTTCCCCAGTTGGCACCTCCAACCGCTCCGGGCATCGCGATGGTTTCGGTGGTGGAAATCGGTGTATATAATCCCTTTTTGGCTTTGCTGATACGGATCCTCCATTGTTCGTATTCCTCTGGTGACAGAAACAAATTACTGATATCAGCTTCGGTTACGGTTTGTCTGGTAAAGGGCGGCAATACCGTTGGATGAGGTTGGGTTGGCCAGGCCTCCTCCCCCGGCACATCACTGGCGGGTACAGGTTGTTCTTCGACCGGCCAAACAGGTTCTCCCGTCACCCGGTCAAAAACGAACATGAACCCCTGTTTGGTGGCCAGTGCCACTGCATCAATTTTCTGCCCTTCCTTACGTACGGTGATCAACTGTGGTGCGGATACCAGATCATAATCCCAGAGATCATGATGAACCGTCTGGAAATGCCAAAGCCGTTCTCCCGTACGTGCATCGAGCGCCAGCAGGCAATTGCCGAATAGATTGGCGCCCAATCGGTCTGCACCATAGTAATCATAGGTGGGAGACCCAAGCGGTA
>JAGQXH010000928.1 GCA_020436695.1 Lewinella sp.
ACCCATTTTCCCCTGAGCCTCCTGCCACTGATAAAAACAGGCTGGCTCCACCACTTCTACGATCACGTCTTTCAGTACGGTACTGCGTTCGGTGGCATAATCCGCATTCACTTCCTGCAGTTTCTGATCGATGATATCCCGCATCTGGTCGGCATTCGCCAGCGGGTCGCAGCCGATGTACCACTTATGGGCAAAGAAATTCCCGTGACGCACTGCAGATACGGTAAATTCCGGGATGCTTACTCCCAAGTCCTGTTCTACCGCCTGAATGCCCTGGTTCATATTATCAACGGTGAGGTGCTCGCCGCAAATACTGAGATAGTGTTTGGTGCGACCGGTAATGATGATCTCGGCCTTTTTCTTATCTGTAAACTGGACCGTGTCACCGATAAGGTACCGCCAGGCTCCGCTACAGGTACTGATCAGCATAGCATAGTTAACGCCTTCTTTGACATTGCCCAGACTGAGTGCTTTAGGCGCTCCTATTATTTGCCCGGTCTCATCAAAATTACCCTCGGTAAAGGGAATGAATTCATAAAAGACCCCGTGGTGGGTCAGCAATTTCATGGCGCGGGTATCCGGCCTGGCCTGATAGGCAAAAAAGCCCTCAGAAGCCAGATAGGTGTCGACGTATACCAGCGGTTTGGCCAGTAGTTTTTCAAAGCTCTTCCGGTAAGGTTCAAAATGCACTCCCCCGTGTATGCACATACTAAGGTTAGGCCAGATATCGTGAATGGTGTCCACTTTGTGGTAAGCAATGATCTTTTCCATCACCAGCTGGAGCCAGGCGGGAATACCGATCATAAAGCCGACATCCCATTTTGGTGCGTTCCGGGCTATTTCCTCTATCCGTTCGTTCCAGTTCCTGATCCGGGAGATCTTTGTGCCCGGCTTGTAATAGGGGCGTAACCAGAAGGGCAGTCTGCCGGCATTTATACCACTGAGGTCACCCTGAAAATGACCGTCCTGCTGTTCCAGATTGGTCGTTCCCCCAAGCATCAGCATACCCTTTGTGAATACATCATAATCTACCTGGAATTTAGGTAGGGTAAAGAACAACTGGAAGGCTCCGCGTTTCATCACCCGCAGCGCATCATCGGAAATAGGGATCTGCTTGCTTGGAGCCCCGGAAGTGCCCGAACTTAAAGCAAAGTACTTGATCTTTCCCCGCCAACTGACGTTCTCCACCCCTTTGAGGGTCATATTCCACCATTTGTCATACATGCTGTCGTAATCGTAAATGGGGACTTCCGCCTGAAATGCAGCGATAAGATCTTTGTAAGAAAGGAGCTCCCGGAAACGGTAATATTGTCCAAAAGAAGTTTGGGACGCACGGCGCAGCAGCCGGCGCAATACTTTTTTTTGCTGGGCTTTGGGTTTTAAAAGCTTACGATTGAACTTTCCCTTAAGCCGGAGATTGCGCAGTAATAATTCCCCTAATTTCGGCATGGTAGCTTAAAATATTATGAGTACGTATCGTTCTGGCTGGTGTCTGCTTCACACACTACCTCACCTGCAATTCGGGGATAAAGTTAGGCAACATCCGGCAAGTTTCAATGATTAAGAATGGGCAGTGAAAGGTACTTGGTATTATTCTGCTCATCCGATTCGATCACCAGGTCGGTACCATCTACTGTCATCTGAATGGATACGTTCTTGGAACCGAAAGTTTTGTTGCTGTAGATCTGGGCGTCCGGTACCTCGAAAGTCACCGATGTGCCGTGGTTGGGGTCAAGGGGTTGAATAGTGTATTGTTTGACGATCTCTTTCTTGGTGAAGTTTTCATAGTCGACCTTCCAGCGGTAAATGACGGTCAGATAGCAGGACTTGGAGGAAAGTTTCCCCTGATTGATGGTGATGGCCTTAATGTAGCGCTTACCGTTGGAATTGAGGCTGACCGGAGCCTGCGGCAGTAGATCCGGAGCCATCAATTTCAGATAGTTGCTGTTTTGGATTACCGTGGTGTTGGTGGCTTGGGATGCCTTTTGTAACTGGGGTTTAGTGGTGGCCTGTGTACGCTGGCCAAAGCTGAAGTAAGCGGTTAGCAGGAAAAGGGTGATCAGGCAGGAAGTTTTCATGATAAATACTGGTTAGAAGGTGAAAGTATTTATCTGTAAGTGTATTACACCGGGGATATGTACCCTAGTGACCGGGTATTTTTCAGGGGGCTAAAAAATTGAGCTTCGCTTTCACATTCCTAAAAGCATTCTGACGTATAGCTGGTTGTGTGCAAAGTGCAAGTCAGCATGTGGAGATCCGGTAGGTGTTGTCATACACAAAACTTACCGTGCATCGGTATCATTCAAAGAAAGATGGTGTTTATCCCCAAATTTTATCTTACCAGCCACTTCAGACAGACCGGACTGGGTACCTTAAGTTCAATATCCGTAGCTGTAAGCAGACCGGTTTCCTGATCCCGGTCGAACAGAACAATATTATCTGAGTCCTGATTGGCCACCAAAACGAAAGTCCCCTGCGGATCGATCATGAAGTAGCGGGGTACCTTGCCGCCACTGTCTGCATGACCAACCAGATGAAGTAAGCCGCTTTCGGGATCTACACGGTAGATAGCCAGACTGTTATGCCCGCGATTGGAAACATACAAAAAATGCCCGTCAGGACTGAGATGAATATCTGCTACGGTGTTCGGTTCGGTATAATCCGCGGGTAGGGTAGAGAGGCGTTGCAAGAAATGGCTTTCCGTCCCGTTCAGGGAATAGACGCTTACCGTGTTGGATAATTCTTCGGAGATATAGATCAAATTCCTGCCGGGAGACAATACAAAATGCCGGG
>JAGQXH010000929.1 GCA_020436695.1 Lewinella sp.
CCATACTGGTGATCTTTTCAATGGTCTCCGGCAGTGCTACGGCGTAACCGATACGCAGGCCGGCCATAGCATGGATCTTGGAGAATGTACGGGCAACGATCACGTTTTTACCTTCTTTCAGCAAGTCGACCATACTCGATTTCATTGGATCTTCCAATAGGTAATCCAGATAGGCTTCATCAACAAAGACGGGTACTTTATCCGCCATTTTGCGGCAGAAAGCCCGCAGATCATCAGCGGGAGTAAGGGTACCGGTCGGATTATTTGGATTGCAAACGTAGATCAGCTTGGTCTCATCATCTACAGCCGCTTCCATTCCTTTCAGGTCATGTGCCCAGTCAGATGTCAGGGGCACTTTTTTCCACTCGGCATTAAAGGCCATGGCGGTTTTGATCAATGACATATAGGCCGGGTCGGCAGACACAATATTGCCGCCTTCCATGAAATGCGTAATTGCTGTTTTTTCCAATAGATCGGTAGAGCCGGGACCCAGAATGATGTGATCTTCGGGTACTCCTTCTTTTTCTGCGATCATCGTGATGAGTGTAGCTGCATCACCGTGTCCGTAACGATTACCCATCGATACGGACTCCATGATCGCCAGACGAGTTTTGTCGGAAGGTCCGAATGGATTTTCATTGGCCAGCAGTCGGGCCTTTAGTTCCGGTTGCTCAGCCTTCTCCCATTCCCACATGGGCAGATATTCAAAAAAATTTTCTTTTTTGGTGTTTAGCGATGATCTGGCCTGCAGACCGATGCCCGGTGTGATGGCTGCTCC
Organism: Lewinella sp.; assembly: GCA_020436695.1. Lineage (GTDB taxonomy): Bacteria > Bacteroidota > Bacteroidia > Chitinophagales > Saprospiraceae > Flavilitoribacter. Next base: position 779 of record JAGQXH010000929.1, read on the forward strand.
GGCAGTAAACACAGCCGTGCGCTTGAGCCAATTCCGGCGATTAATCGTTGTTGTTGACATGATTGTGGTTTTTAGATATAAAAGAACTTCGTTAACGCAGCCTAAAAGAAGGGGAAGCGGCTTTTGCAAGCCGTTCCCCCTCCCGGATTGAAGCAAGACATTATTTTTTAGGTCTTTGGTTCTCGGTATTAGGTATTGGGCAAGCTTTAACCCTTAGTAGTTGGAATAGATATGAATAAGTGTTTCTTTAAATACTTTGCCCCATTCCGGTTTTTCCGCGCCCTGTAGTGTGTTTGCGTTGGGTCTTTTGGAGTTTGAAAAAAACGCTGGCGACTATGAATGGAAGCCACTTATCATTCAGTATTAGGAATAGACCGATTGATCTGAAGTGGATATTCGGTATTCGGGCAGATCCGGATACCGAACTCCAGGCATTGTCCCGGGAAATGCAAGGATCACCTTCAAAATTTGGTTTTACAGGCAGGCTGTTCTATATATAGTTGGCTTTGAGGTCAATTTTCAATGAACCAAAGGTATAGGCAGGCGTTTTTAAAATATAATCGAATTTTCTTTAACTTGCTTTAGTCAAAGAGGGGAGGAACTTTTTTATTACTTCATATTCCGTTTATTATTTTACCAGAGCTGATTTTTGCCAAATCACTGCATTGATTATCGTGCTTTGGCTTACATTTTTTTTATGACTAGTAGACTTTACAGAAATAAGAAATGCTATGCCTATATCACAGGGTGATATGCTTTTTGGCCTTATTCAGTCTCTAACGAAAGCGGAAAAGCGAAATTTTAAGCTATATATTCGGCGACTGCAGAAGGAAGGGGAAGTGAAGTTTTTTCGTCTGTTCGAAATCCTTGAGAAATGGGATGTGTACGATGAACCTGCTTTGCGAAAATTGCTTAAGATCAAGACGACCAATCAGCTTTCCAATCTGAAACGCAATCTATATCACCATATACTTACAAGTCTGAGACTGATCCGTATCCACCAGGAACTCGACATTCAGATCCGGGAACTGATCAATAATGCACAGATCCTCTATAGCCGGGGGCTCTACCTGCAGGCCTTGCGTTTGTTGCATAAAGCAAAGACCAAAGCACTGGATCATCACCGGGACCTGCTGCTGCTGGAGATCGTCGAATTCGAAAAGCGGATCGAATCCCGCCACATTACCCGCAGTACCACTAAACGGATGGAGGGGCTGATCGTTGAATCGAAAGAACGCTCCCGCGTCAATGCCCGTATTGTGGAATGGTCTAACCTGAAACTGGAACTGCAACGTCTGTTCATCAATTACGGTCATGTGCGCAATGAGAAGAAGCGGGAGAAAATGGCTAATCTCTACCGTTTTTGCTTTTCCAATGTCGATTTCCAACAGATTACCTTCTTCGAGAAGATCCACTACTATGAAGCGCGTTACTGGCTGCATTACGTATTGCTGGATATGGCAACCTGCCGGAGTATTGCAAAGGAATGGGTTGAACTTTACGCCGAGGCTCCTAAAGTGATCGAGGAAGATGTCGACAGCTATTTTCACGCCTTGCATGCTCTGCTGATAGCGGCCTACTATCTTCAGGATGCACTTACTTATAAAGAAGCCCGGGAAGAATTGGAGCAGTTTGTTCAAAAACACGAAGACCGGTTAAATGAAAACTCACAGGTACTGGCGTTCCTCTATACCAACTTGGCGGAGATCAATCAGTATTTAATTACGGGTGAATTAAAGAAAGTTTTGTTACTGCTGCCTGGTCTGGATGCCCGGATCAAAAAATTCCAGAATCTGCTCGATCCGCATAAAGTGCATTTGTTCTATTATAAAATGGCCTGGATCAATTTTACCAATGGGCGAGCCGACCAGGCTATTCCCTACTTGCAGGATATCCTGAATGCCCCCATGCACTTGCGGGATGATATTGTTATCTATTCCCGCATGCTGCTGTTTATGGTGCATTACGATCTGAATAATCTGGACCTTCTGGACTATATCCTGGCCGCTCTAAGC
>JAGQXH010000092.1 GCA_020436695.1 Lewinella sp.
ACTACTACACACCTTATTGGGGCATAAGTTATGGTTGGGGATATCCTTACTATGGTTATGGCTATGGCTATGGCTATTATAGTGATGATAAAGTGCGAAGAAAAGGCCTGCGTTTTTGGCGGAAATAATGTGGCGGTTTCTAAAATATCTAATAATAGCACTCATTAGTCCTTCTTATTTTACCAATTGGACATTATCTATTTAATGAATCGAACGATAAAAAAAATAATAGAAAGGAATTTCTCTTCTTTAGCCTATTTCTATACTCACCTCCGTCATCGACTGATAACGCTTTTGGTAGTAAGTATTATGGTGGGCCTAATGGATGGGCTTGGTCTTGCGATGTTTTTACCACTTTTGGAAATTGTAGCTAATCAAGATGCGGTTGCTACTTCCGAACAAATGGGAAATCTTAGTTTTATTTTAGATGGACTTAGGTGGATTGGGTGGGAACTGAGCCTGTTGGTCGTATTGCTTACTATGTTGTTCTTTTTTATCCTTAAGGGAATAGCTAAATGGCTGGAAACTTATTTAGGCGTGATTTACCAGCAATATTTCATACGAAAGATACGTATCGAAAATATTAATGCTTTGACGGATTATAGTTACCAGACATTTGTTACGGCCGATGCGGGCGCCATTCAAAATACTTTGAGCGGAGAAGTACAACGCGTCGTGCAGGGGTACAGAACCTATAGTCAGATGCTGCAACAGTTGGTGATGGTGATGACCTACGTTATTTTGGCTTTTTTAGCAAACCCTCAGTTTGCAGCACTCGTAGCAATCGGTGGAATTTTGTCTAATTTCTTATTTAATGTTCTATATAAAAAGACAAAACGACTTTCTAAATCACTGGTTAAAAGTAATCATGCGTTTCAGGGGTTACTGATCCAGGAAGTAGCTTTTTTTAAATACTTGAAAGCTACTGGCAGTATTCAGCAATACGCAAAAAGCTTGAAAAAAAAAGTATATGAAATTGAAGAATCTGTTAGAAGGATAGGAATCCTCAATAGCATTATGACAGGTATTCGAGAACCATTGATGATCACCATTGTCGTAATTGTGATCATCATTCAGGTTAAGTTGCTGGGGGGAAGCTTATCTACGATTATTTTAAGTTTGCTCTTTTTTTACCGGGGGCTTACTTCTGTAATGAGTTTACAGACCTCATATAATAAGTTCTTGAGTTTTTCGGGATCACTCATCAATATGACGGATTTCATAGCAGACTTAAAAGCCCATCATGATACTACCGGTGATATAAGGTGGAAAACCTTCTCGAACCAGATACAACTTAAAAACTTATCTTTTAGCTATGATGCTTCCAGTAATATCTTAAAAAACATCGATTTGGTCCTTCATCGGCATGAATCACTCGCTTTGGTGGGGGAAAGTGGTTCTGGTAAGACGACGCTTATGAATATTCTGAGTGGCTTACTTCTACCTACTGAAGGGCAAATGATAGTAGATGGTATAGATAGCCGGGAGATTAATATGCGAAGCTTTCAGAAACGGATTGGGTATATCACTCAGGAACCAGTTATTTTCGATGATACCATCTTCAACAATGTAACTTTTTGGGAGGAGAAGACGCCTGCGACATTAGACCGTTTCCGAAAAGCCCTGCTTAAAGCTAATATTTATGATTTTGTAATGGAGCAACCGACCCAAGAAGATGCACAATTGGGAAATAACGGCATTAATTTAAGTGGAGGGCAAAGGCAAAGAATATCCATTGCACGTGAGCTTTTTAAGGAAGTGGATTTTCTATTCATGGATGAAGCTACTTCTGCTTTGGATTCTGAAACCGAACGAGCAATACAGGAAAATATCGATCAACTTAAGGGACAATATACTATTCTCATTATTGCACACCGATTAGCAACCATCAAAAATGTTGATCGAGTGGTGGTTTTAAACAGAGGTCGGGTTGAACGTATCGGCTCCTATCCGGAACTAATTCAGCAGTCAAAACTATTTCGCCGTATGGTGGAGTTACAAGAATTATGAATTTTCTATGGATTTTACGAACAAAAGCTTATTGATTACTGGAGGCACTGGATCCTTAGGAAAAGCACTAACCAAGCATGTACTTAGGACCGACCCCGAAATAAAGCGCTTGGTGATCTTTTCTCGTGATGAGCAAAAGCAATTTCAGATGGCACAGGAGTATCCTACATCGAAGTATCCGGCGATAAGGTATTTTGTAGGTGATATACGAGATTATGAGCGCCTCAAGCGTGCCATGAAGGGTATTAATTTTGTTATTCATGCTGCTGCAATGAAGCACGTTCCTATTGCAGAATATAATCCTATGGAATGTATAAAGACCAACATTTTAGGAGCTGAAAACTTGATCAATGCTTGTTTGGAAACGGAAGTAGAACGAGTAGTAGCTCTTTCCACTGATAAGGCTGCCGCACCCATTAATTTATATGGAGCGACTAAACTTGCCTCAGACAAATTATTTGTAGCCGCTAACAATATTACAGGGTGGAATCCCATCAGATTCAGTGTAGTACGCTACGGGAATGTTATGGGATCTAATGGTTCGGTCATTCCTTTTTTTATCAAGAAACGTAAAGAAGGAATTTTACCAATAACAGATCCCAAAATGACTCGTTTCAACATCAGTCTGCAATCTGGAGTAGATATGGTGATGCATGCCTTGGAACATGCCTGGGGAGGGGAGATCTTTGTGCCTAAGATCCCTTCTTATCGGATCATGGATGTGGCAGAAGCTATTGGGCCAGAATGTGAAAAACATGTTGTTGGTATTCGCCCAGGAGAGAAAGTACACGAGGAAATGATAACTTCTTCGGATTCTTTTTATACCTATGATTTGGGCAAATATTATGCGATCCTGCCGGCAGTGCCCAAATGGAAAATTCAAGATTTTATGGAGAACTTTCATGCAGAAAAAGTTCCCCAGGGATTTTCTTACAATTCCGGTGATAATAAAGATTGGGAAACAGTGGAGAGTTTGCGCAAGCTTATCAAGGAGCATGTAGATCCCAATTTTGATTCATCAGTATTATTAGTGGACGGATATAAACCCGATAAAAAATCATAAAAAAATTACACTTGAACCCTATACCATACGGTCGGCAGCAAATCACGGAAGAAGACATTGAGGCGGTGGTGCAAACACTGCATGCCGATTATCTAACGCAAGGGCCCCGGATCCCGGAATTTGAAGAAGCTTTTGCCGATTATGTCGGTGCAGCATATGCAGTTGCCGTTTCAAATGGCACGGCTGCTCTTCATTTATGTACATTGGCTTTGGGAGTACAGCCTGGGGATAAGGTGATCACTACCCCCATTACTTTTGCCGCATCAGCCAATTGTGTGCGCTATTGTGGCGGTGAAGTAGTATTTGCGGACATCGATCCAAATACTTATTTGCTGGATATCAATCAGGTCCGCCAATTATTGGAAGCTGCTCCGAAAGGAACTTATAAAGGCATCATTCCTGTAGATTTTGCTGGTCGTGCCGTCGATCTGGAGGCTTTCCGAAAACTGGCTGATACTTATGATATGTGGATTATTGAAGATGCATGTCATGCCCCAGGTGGTTATTTTATGGATAAACAAGGGCGGGAACAACGTTGTGGCAATGGCAATTTTGCCAATTTGGCCATCTTTTCTTTTCACCCGGTTAAGCACATTGCTGCGGGAGAAGGAGGTATGATTACGACGAATAGTCGGGAATTATACGAAAAGCTATTGATGCTTCGGACGCATGGAATCACCAAAAAGCAGGAATGCTATAAAAATGATACCACATTTGCCACTGGTACGGATGCCGAGGAATACCCAGGCTGGTATATGGAGATGCAATTGCTGGGATTTAATTACCGCTTAACGGATATTCAGGCTGCGTTGGGGCGAAGCCAACTGCAACGAGCTGAAGCCGGGATTACCCGCCGCCATGAAATTGCCCAGAGATACGAAAAGGCTTTTGAAAAGGCCCCTTTTGTTAATGGGCAGAGCGGTTTTATGAAAAGCCATGCATATCACCTGTATATACTGGAAGTAAACAACAGATTAGGACTTTACAATCATTTGAGAGCAAAAAATATTTTTGCACAAATTCATTATATCCCCTGTCATTTAATGCCTTACTATCGTGATAGAGGTTGGCGGGAGGGAGATTTGCCTCATGCGGAGCAGTATTATAAATCCTGTATTAGTTTGCCCATTTTTCCAGGGCTATCTGTAGAGGAACAGAAATTCGTGATTCAAACGATCTTTGCTTTTTATGAACCGTCTTAAAGCGCATGCTTCAAAACTGGCGTTGGGCACGGTCCAATTCGGGCTTGATTATGGTATTAGCAACGAGCACGGGAAGGTGACTACAGTCGAGGTGGGGAAAATTCTCGAGACTGCTGCTAAATACGGGATGGACATCTTAGATACGGCGAGTGCTTACGGAAGTAGCGAAGCAGCCTTGGGAACATTTGATCTGAGTGCATTCAAGGTGGTTTCAAAGTTTATTATTATGCAGGAGAAGACCACCCTTCGGAATGAGTTGTCCAGATCCCTTTCAGCTCTTCGACTGCCTCGATTATATGCTTATATCGCGCATAGGGCCCGGGATCTGCTAATTCATCCAAACCTTTATACGGAATTGAAGGAACTGAGAGAGGAAGGTTTGGTCGGGAAGATTGGTTATTCCATTTATCTACCGAATGAGCTCGAAGCACTTTTAGAAAAAGATATGGTGCCGGACCTTGTGCAGGTTCCCTATAATATCTTAGACCGAAGATTTGAACGCTATTTTTCCAAATTGAAGAACTTGGGGGTGGAAGTCCATACCCGATCGACTTTTCTACAAGGACTGTTTTTTTTGTCGGCCGGAAAATTAGATCCATACTTCTCCAGTGTGGAAGCCCTTCTTTCTGATCTAGCAGGTCAATTTCCGGACCAAAAGGAAAGAGCAAGGTTTCTGATTAGCTTTTGTGCAGAGAATCCCTACATAGATAAAATTGTCTTGGGAGTGGTTTCGGCAAAGCAACTGCTACAGAATCTGGAACCGTTTGATGATCAAAAAGCGCAGTACCTAAAGGAAAGGACCTACAAAGTTGATGAAGGTGTTTTACTACCCTATAATTGGCCTGTTGCGTGAATGAAGTACTGGACATTACGGTTAAACACAAGGTGATTGCCGTCACAGGCGGCTACGGTTACCTGGGCCAGGCTATATGTGAAAGTTTAAGCTATTATGGTGCAGAAGTGATTGTTTTAGGAAGAAGTGACCGAAAATACAGGGAAGCCTTTTTGGAAGATATTTCCGGAGGAAATATCGACTTTTTTCAGGCTGATATCTCCGATCCGAATTCTTTACGGCAAGCGTTCGGTTGGATCATTGAGCAAAAAGGTAGAATAGACTGTTTGATCAACAATGCTTTTTACCTTAAAGGTACTTCTCCCGATCAAATGGATGATACAGACTTTGCGATCGGGCTTGAAGGCACTTTAGCCAGTGTATATACATGTATCCGGGAAGTTCTGCCTTTTTTAAGCAAAGGGGCAAGCATTATTAATGTGAGTTCTATGTACGGCATGGTGGCACCGGATTTTGAAGTTTACAAAAACTCACCTTCATTTATAAACCCACCCCACTATGGAGCAGCTAAGGCTGGTGTGATCCAATTGACCAAATATTTTTCCTCTTTTTTAGGCCCAAAACAGATTCGGGTAAACTGTGTTAGCCCGGGGCCGTTCCCTTCTGCTGTAGTACAACAGTATAAGGATTTTGTGAAGGCACTAGATGAAAAGACCATTTTAGGTCGAGTTGGTCAACCAAATGAATTAGCTGGTATATTTGTATTTCTGGCGTCGAATGCTGCAAGGTATATAACGGGGCAAAATTTTGTTGTTGATGGAGGATGGACCGTACGCTAAGTTGAGCGTAATTGCAGTTATTCAGGCGCGGATGGCATCGACCAGATTACCCGGGAAAGTCCTTATGCCTATACCTTATCCGAATGGTCAACCCCTAATCCAAAGAATCACCCAAAACCTTAAGGGATCAAGATATATAGACCATGCAGTGGTTGCCACTTCAGAGGAGAAGGGGGATGATCCATTAGTACAATTTCTTTGTACCGAAGATATTGATTACTACCGCGGCAGTCACCACAATGTATTTAGTCGTTTTTTGAATGTCGCCCACCAATATAAGGCAGACCACATAGTCCGGCTTACCGGTGATAATCCATTCTTGGATGTTGAAGTATTAGACCAGACTATCGAGGCGCATGTAGCAAACGAAGTGGATTATACTGCTACCAAAGGCCTACCGTTAGGAATGAACCTGGAGATCGTAAAGCGTGCCGCACTGAGTAAATCAGCTGAAACCGGACAGATGAATAAGGAGGATGAGGAGCATGTGACGGCATTTATAAAAAGGTCTCCACTTTTTACCAAGCAAATAATCCAGTACGATAGCAGGCTCTGCGATCTTCGATTAACTATAGACTATCCATCTGACTTTGCCCTAGTGTCATTATTATATGCAGGGTGGCCGGAAGAGTCATTGAGCCAGAGTACTTTGTCTTTATTGGAAAACATCTATGATAGTACCCCCTGGTTGTTTGAGATCAACGAGGACAATTTTCAAAAGGTGGTAGGGCAAAACTATGAGGAAGAAAAAGCGATAGCTATCCAGGTATTAAATCGACTCGACCTAGGCAGAGCGGCTCAGGTATTAGAAGCGAATTAGGAACCGGTTTTCACATAGCTCCCCGATAGTGTATGATGACTTACAAGGTATTGAAAAAGCAGATTTTTGAAGCAGGTAAATATACTATCGTTCCTATCCGTATGGAGGATCGATATGATATCATGCGTTGGCGCAATGAGCAGCTTTATCATCTCCGTCAAAATAAACCGCTGACGAAGGAAGACCAGGATCATTATTTTACTACTGTAGTCAGCAAGATATTTGATCATGATAGGCCGGATCAAATTTTATTTTCTTATCTGGAAAACGACCGGTGTATCGGCTATGGCGGTTTAGTGCACATAAACTGGATAGACGGTAATGCTGAAATTTCTTTTGTGCTGAAGACGGTCCTGGAGAAAGATCACTTCGAATTTCACTGGCAAAAGTTCTTAGCACTTTTAGAGAAGGCCGCTTTTTTTAGCCTCGACTTTCACAAGATCTACACTTATGCGTATGATATTCGCCCCCGCATTTATACTGCTTTGGAGAATGCCGGATTTACCAGGGATGCGATTTTGAAAGAACATTGTAAGATTGATGGACATTACAGGAATGTCATTATACATTCAAAGATAAATATTTCCCATAAGATCAGATACCGGTCAGTGTGTGCAGATGATGTCACCCTTTTATATGAATGGGTCAACGACGAAAGCGTTCGACGGAATGCTATACATACAGAGAAGATTAGCTGGCAGGAGCACTATTCGTGGTTTCAGCAAAAGCTGTCTGATGAAAAAAACAAAATTTTTATTTTTTCACTTGATGATGAGCCAGTGGGCCAAGTGCGTTTAGACTATGACGACGGATACTGGTTGATCGACTATTCAGTGGCTAAAAATCATCGAGGAAAAAATATTGGTAAGTCTTTAATTAGTCAGATCATTAACTTCGAGAAGTTTAGACCGCTTAAGGCAGTGGTGAAAGCGCAAAATCTGCCATCGCTGAGGGTATTCTCTAGTTTGGGGTTTATAGAGTCTGGGGAACCTGAAGGAAGGGAGCCTGAAGTCAAAACCTTTTATTTTCAATAGGATATGAATAGATTTTGCCTGGCCAGTTCTAAATCTTGGCATAAAAGCTTATTTGAAGAACTTTCCCATCGTCAATCTGAAAAATGGATTTTAATATCTGACAAGAAAGACCTCCAGGTAGATCTTTTACATCAGCACAATATTGAAAAAATATTCTTTCCCCATTGGTCTTACATCATTCCGAAAGAGGTCTATACAAATTTTGAATGCATTGTTTTCCATATGACCGATCTGCCTTATGGCAGAGGAGGGAGTCCCCTGCAAAATTTGATAGTGAGGGGCCACGAAGAAACAAAAATCAGTGCTTTACGAGTATCGGAGGGCTTAGATACAGGGCTGATATACCTGAAATCACCTCTATCTTTGCACGGGACAGCGGAAGAGATATTTATACGAAGCACCGCAATTATCAAAAAGATGATCTCGCAGATCATTGAAAATACCCCCCTGCCTCAAAACCAACGAGGGGAGGTTGTCCTCTTCAAGAGGAGAAAACCTGAAGACGGAAATATCGCTGGTCTGAGATCCATTGACGAAATATATGATTTTATTCGGATGCTGGATTGTGAAGGTTACCCACCGGCATTCATAGAGACAGAACATTTCAAGCTTGAATTTAGCCGGGCCTCTCTTAAATCTGATAAATCGATTATAGCTGATGTTAGAATCATTTCGAAATAAGCGAGTACTTGTCGTAGTAGCACATCCTGATGATGAAGTGCTGGGTGTGGGAGCTTCTATGCATAGGCTTATCGTCGAATATAACTGCCAAGCTAGGGCTATTATTCTCGGAGAAGGAATAACTTCCCGATCTAATCAACGGGATACGGAAAAGTGGAAAAATGAGCTGGCGGATCACAGGAAAAATATTGAAGACGCCCGGCGACAGATCGGCTACGAATCCGTTGGGATTTATCAGTTTCCGGATAATCGGTTTGATGGAGTTGACTTATTGGATATTATAAAGGTCATTGAAAAGGAAAAAGAAGAATTTCTTCCCAATATTATTCTGACCCATCATGGTGGTGACCTGAACATTGATCATAGGCGCACTTTTGAAGCAGTTATAACGGCCTGTCGGCCCATGGAAAAAGAGCCGGTTAACACCATAGTGACGTTTGAGACCATGTCCGGCACAGAATGGCGGGCATCAAGCGATCCAAAACAGTTTATCCCTAATTTTTTCATTCAAATTTCCATGCAAGACCTAGAAGCCAAAATAAAGGCTATGGAAGCATATGAATACGAAAGAAGGGAATATCCTCACCCCAGATCGCCTAGGAGCCTGGAGATCAGAGCCAGAATGTGGGGGATAGCCAATGGGGTTGAGTTGGCTGAAGCATTTCAAATAATTCGAATAGTTGAAAAATATGAAGATCGGTGATTTCATTATCAATGAGGATTCCAGTGTTTTAATTGTAGCTGAACTATCTGCCAACCACAATGGTAGCCTGAAAACTGCGCTGGAAACCATCAAGGCGGCAAAAAGGGCCGGAGCTGATGCCATAAAGCTTCAGACTTATACGGCCGATACCATGACCATAGATAGTGATAAAGAAGATTTTACGATCAAAGGAACGATATGGGAGGGAAAAAACCTGTATGCGCTCTACCAGGAGGCATATACGCCCTGGGAATGGCACGATAAATTATTTGCGACCGCAGCAGAGGAAGGTCTGATCTGTTTTTCTTCGCCGTTTGATAAAACGGCAGTAGACTTTCTGGAAGATCTAAACGTTCCGGCTTACAAAGTGGCATCTTTTGAAATCACCGATCTGGCCCTGATCGAATATATTGCTTCCAAAGGTAAACCCATCATATTGTCAACCGGAATTGCCGGTGCAGAGGATATTGAGCTGGCTTTGGAGGCCTGTCGCAAAATGGGTAATGACGATATTGCTCTGCTGAAGTGTATCTCTAGTTATCCAGCTCCCATCGAAGAAGCCAATATCAGTATGGTAAAAGACTTTAAAGAGCGTTTTGGGGTGATCCCGGGTTTATCCGACCATACAATGGGGAGCACGGCGCCGATAGTCGCCACTGTAATGGGGGCTAAGATCATCGAAAAGCATTTTATTCTAAACCGCTCCATTGGCGGGCCGGATGCTTCTTTTTCGATGGACGAGCAATCATTTACAGAAATGGTGAAAGCGGTAAGAGAAGCGGAAAAGGCGATCGGGACGGTAAATTATACATTAACAGAAAAGCAACTTAAAGGTAGAGATTTCAGCCGCTCGCTCTATGTAGTGAAGGACATTAAGGCTGGAGATGTGATTACCGAAGATCACGTACGTAGTATAAGGCCTGGCTTTGGTATGCATCCAAAGTTTTATGATCAGGTAATTGGAAAAAGAGCAGTTAGAGATCTCCTAAAAGGCGAGCCTCTACAAGAAAATCTTTTCACCGGTAATTGAGGGAGCGGCAGCTTCTTAGATACCTACAATAGAACAGTGAGCCTATATAATGACAGCTTTCTTAGCCTATATCAATCTACCCGTCCAATATCTGGAATATTTAATAACTAAGCTTAATGAGATGGGGATTGAGGTAAAAGGGATCGCTTCCCACCGTTCGGGCAGGCAGCGAACTTTGGATAAATACCCGCAACTCAGGTATTATTCCATGGCTTCATTCAATGATTTCACAACATGGGAAGCTCCGTTTGATGAAGGTTTATTCAGGCAGGTCATTGGCCCCGACTTAGAAGAAGTATTGCCCATTTCAGATAGGTATCCCAGTTTTGGGAACGGTAGTATCGAATCCATGAATAGGGTGTTTTGGGAATTCTCCCTAGCCAATAAAGCATTGTCAGAAGTGAGGCCTGATCTGCTATTGTTTTTCAAAGAACCGGAGTCCGTTCTGGAATACATGCTGTACAAACTGGCTAAGCATCTTGGAATAAAAGTACTGATGACCAGGGCTACTACTTTTACGCATTCTCGTGGAGTAGCTGATAATTATGAACTGCCCCTGTTGAGTAAGGATCTTACGATAACACCTGGTACAATAGATATTGGAGACAAAACCGGTTTGCACCCGCAGAGCGAAAATATCTTAAAAAAAGTCAGTGCTATGGAGAGTTCATATATGCCAAACTATATGAAAGCTCAAAATATTGATTTCTCCTTTCTTTCTTTCTTGAATTATTATAGTCAGTTCCACAATATAAAACTGTTGATAGCAGACGGGCTTCGACAAAAGCAAGGGCATCTGTATCGATTTAGGCTGTACAATAAATATCAAAAACTTGTAAGTGAAGTCATACCTGAAAAGAATAGTCTGAAAATTTACTTTCCGCTTCATTATCAACCGGAACAGACCACCATGCCTTTAGGGGCAAGCTTTGTCAATCAGACCAAATCGATAAAATTACTGTCGGATAAGTTGCCGGACGGAGCAGTAATTTACGTTAAAGAGCATATTTCTACCTTTGCTAAAGCGCTAAAGCCTAACATAAACTTTAGGCCCTATCATTTCTATAAAACCTTGGCAAGTATCCCTAAGGTTAGGCTGGTTTCAGTTCATTTCCCAAGTCAAAAACTTCAGTCTATTTGTGATTTCACGGTATCGATCACCGGGACTGCTTGCTGGGAATCGGTACTGCGAGGCAAGCCGGCCGTAATTTTCGGTTATACCAGTTGGTCTACTATGCCTGGCATTTTTAATTACCGGGAAATAAGTTCAGATTTTTTTGTTCAACTGCAAAACAGTCCAACTATTGACCGCACTGAGGTGAAGCGTTATTTGGAGCAATTGGAAGGAATTACGCATCAACCGAAAGATCCGGAAGTAAGCATCAGTGGCCATTCTGCAGAGCGATACCTCCTATATCTAGATACACTATTGTTGGGGGTTAAAAAATTTCGGAGTCAAAAGTCATGATCATATCCCATAAGCATAAATTTATCTTCATTAAGCCTGTGAAGGTAGCCGGTACTTCTATAGAATTGCTTCTTTCACGCAATTGCGGGGAAAAGGATATCATTACACCATTGGGTTTCGATCCGGACCCCAACGTCAGAAAAGAAAATAATGCCACTGCTCCGCGCAACTACATTCGTAAAATGCCATTTAAACATTGGTCATTGTGGATGCTCTACAACAGAGCTATGCGAGGGTTCAAATTTGAGAAGTGGCACTTTCATGAGCACTTGAAGGCTTCGGAGATCCAGCAGTATGTAGACAAACAAGTGTGGAGAGAATACTTCCTCATCTCAGTGGTAAGAAACCCCTGGGATCAGGCTGTTTCCTGGTTCGATTGGCAGGCACAATACGGCAATAATCCCATTGTAGATTTCGAAGAATTTGTGGATCGAAGATATCATTCTATTTGGTACTATTATACAGATACCAAATTCAATTATGCTATAGACTTCATGATCAGATTTGAAAGCATTCAGGCTGATCTTGAACAACTCAATGATAGACTAAAATTCACAGATCAGCTTGATATTCCTCAAACAAAGAAGGGGATCAGAAAAAAGAAAAACTACAAAGATTACTACACCAATGATAAAATAATAGAGAAGATTCGTTTTAAGAATCTTCAGTTAATTGAAATGTTCAATTATCAATTTTAGATCAAGAGAATGAAGCTCTCAATTGTAACGACCACCTATAATAGCGAATCCTTTGTAGGCGATACTATCAAGGCAGTACTGGATCAGGAGTTTACATTTAATGTTGAATATCTGATCTCTGATGATGGATCGACCGATAGAACGGTTGAGATCATTGAAGAAATAAGAGATCGACATCCAAATGGAAGTTGCATACGTCTGCTCGCGCACGAGCAGAATCAGGGAGTTATGAAAAATTTTTTTGGAGCAGTATTGCAAACTCAAGGACAATACATCGCCTTTTGTGATTCTGATGACGTATGGTCTGATCTTAAAAAATTGGCCAAACAGATAGCGTACATGGAAGAGAATGAAAATTGTATGATGACTTATCACGGCTATAAAAATATAGTTGATGAAAACTTACCGGGGACTTTACTGAGGCATTTCGATGAACCGGTTAACAGAGTCATCAATAAGCCCCAGACTTCTACAATGATGGTGGATGGAATTTTACGCTCTCTAATCGATATTAATGTGGTAAACGAAGCCCAGGGACCCCAAAATGACCAGTACTTGCGGTTGCTACTACAGAACAAGGGGGATTTCAAAATATTGGATAACATTGAACCTAATGTGCGTATAGTAAGGGAAAGCAGTATTTTTAGTACCGTAAACAAACTGACTAAGAAAAAGAAATCGCTGCATAGTTGGCAAACTTTTTACAAGTATCACGGGCATGGCAGCAACCAGGAATACCTGGCTCGGAAGGTAAAAGGGTTCAATAGTACCGTAAAATGGTTGGAGTTTCAAGACGAAAAAAAATTGAAACTGCTATGGAACGCTTTGACATTTGACCTTGGAAACGGTATTTCCATCAGGAAAATATTTAATAAAGGGAAAAAAATATTACTTAGGCCGTTGCTCTACCTTAAGCAACTATCCACGAAGAATCAATGAACCTGCCTCCGGTCATCCATATCGGGTACCATAAGACTGGTACCAGTTATTTACAGAAAAATGTATTTGAGAATAATGCCAACCTCTTCTATAGAGTTCCACAATCGGAAATAAGAGATGCTTTGATCCTGCCTTCTCCACTCCGATACGATCCTTTGGTATTTAAAGAAATTTGTACAGATGGCCCCCCGTCAAAAAGATTGGTTATTTCGAATGAATATTTATCGAGCAATATACATAACGGTGATTTTCACAGCATAACTATCGCTGGTCGGCTAAAGATGACCTTGCCATCCGCGAAAGTAATAATAGGAGTGCGAGAACAGGTTTCAATGATATTCTCTGCCTACAGTCAGTACATTAAAGCTAGAGGCTCACTTTCTATTACTGAATATCTTTGTTCCCCGCTCACCAAGAGATTCAGCTTTGATCATCTGCAGTATCATCAATTAGTAGCCTATTACGTAGAGCTATACGGGAAAGAAAATGTGCTGATTTTGCCATATGAGATTTTGAAAAGTAACCCCAAACTATATTTAAAGACTGTATTTGATTTTATTGGAGAGTATAACCTGATAAATGGAGTCAATTTTGATATTCAAAAAAAGGTTAATCCATCTATGAGCCCGCTTACACTCCAAGTTAAAAGATTCTTTAACCCTTTTATAATGAAATCTTTCCCGGGACTTGGAAAGACTTTTTACTTTAAGCCTTTTTCCTGGCTGTTCTCTCTGATCAGGAAAACCCTAAAAGTACTTCCTCTGGGGGGACTTGACAGGAAAGTTGAAACTAGGATTTATTCAAAAATATTAGAAAAGACCTCGGATAAATACGAACGTAGCAACGCGCAACTGCAAAACCATACGCCTTTTGACCTAAAAGCGCTAGGGTATCGATTATAGCTCCTGATTTTGCACCTTAAGTGGGTTAAAAAGGATCGTAAATTAGTGCTACTTGCCGCAAAGTACTTCAAGATGGAAATAAAAAAGTGAGTTCTTTTATCTGGACATATTGGCATCAGGGTTTTGATGGAGCTCCGGAGATAGTGCAGCAATGTATAGCCCGTTGGGAAGAATTACACCCGGATTGGGAACTGATAAAATTAGATGCTCAGACTGTTGGGGCATACGTTGATCCCCTTCCGGTCAAAACAGAGACCTTAGAAAAGATGTTAATCCCGCACCGCTCCGACTTGATCCGTACTCAGTTACTTATTCAATACGGTGGGGTATGGGCAGATCCCACCACGTATCCCGTACAAAAACTGAGTGATTGGTTGCCAACTCGGACGGACTCCACTCTATTTTTGTTCCATAAACCCGGAAGAGACCGGATTATTGCTAATTGGTTTATTGCTGCGGAAAAAAACAATAATTTATTGCAGAGATTGTATGATTCACTGATCCTGTACTGGGATCAGAATGATTTTAGAAATTTTGATCGCCAGAAAAAATCAAACATCGAATATTGGAGTAAGCGTATCATCAATGGGCGAAGTCTCGCATTAAGTCAAATTTGGTTATCCTCATTTTTCACAAAAGCGCTTCGGCTTTATCCTTATATGGTCTATCACTTTATGTTTTATAAGTTGATCCGAACAGAACCGGCGTGTAGACAAATTTATGATCAGATGGTGAAAATTAGTGCTCAAGGACCACATATTCTACAGCGCGAGGGGTTGCTCGAACCACTTTCGCAGGAGGCCAAGTTAGCCATCGATAAGCGGAAATATCCTCTTTTCAAATTGAAATGGAAGTTGGATAGTACTGATATACCTAAAGGATCTAATCTGGACTACTTGCTCCATAGATAAGTGAGGCTCTACTTCCATATCGGTACCGAGAAGACGGGCAGTTCCTATTTACAAAGTATGGCTGCGGCGAATCGTCAGATCCTGTGGAACGAAAGCATTCATTTTCCCTCAGCGGGAAAGCGGGATCACCAGATGCTGCGGGGCGACATATCGGCCGGTAATGCACAAGTGTTGACCGATGCTTTGGAGCAAGGTGATTATTCCTCTATACGGCGCATATTGCAGTCTTTTTTGCAGGAAACGCAAGAAAAAGGTGCCGAAAGTTGTTTGTTATCTAATGAGTTACTGGTATTGGCATTAGCACAGCCGGGCCGATTGCAAAACCTGATTTCGATTGCGGATGAAGCAGGAGTGGCCTCTTGTAAATTTCTATTATTCTTGCGAGATCCCATAGATCAGGCTCTTTCACTCTACAAGCATCGCGCTAAAATTGGAACGGCTGTCGATATCGAAGTATGGCCTGAGCAATACTATTTCTACGGAGAGGGCTTACAGCGTTTTTTCCAAGCCGTACGGGAATTCCCCACTTTGCTGGCCTGTCGAAAATACGAAAATCGGGTAGGGTTTCTGGAAGAAGTATTTTTTAGAGACTGGCTTAAGATTAGTTCGTCATTGAAGCCTCCCATTAAAGTAGTGAATCCATCACTTAGCATTTCGGAATTATTATTGATCAAGCAGTTACGCTCCATGCATGACCAGCTGCCTGAAGTGTTATACAAATCATTTCTGGCCATTCCGAAAGAAAAAAAGGCTCAGGAACCGCGTATCGAACAATACTACAGGGATGTTCTAGCTAGTCATCTGGAACAGTATAGGAATACCTGGACTACATGCAACAATTATTTACCACCGGATGAACAGTTGGAATTGCCGATGGCAACAGAGCAGTCCATATCATCGACTGATAAGGTGATGACTTTTTCGCCTGTACAGGGGCAATTGATCGCTCGATTGATACAGAATGCTACTACAAGCTCATTCCGATGGGCGTTGAGGAAGAAACAATGGCTGAACAAATTGAGCAAACTAAAAAGGCAAATGGTCAAGTCATGATGTTTGCCTCTACTAAAGCATATTTACTTCATTATCTATCGAAAGATAATAATGGCTCGTAATAGATCCAACAAGCCAAGGGTATTCTGTATCGGTTGGCACAAAACCGGTACTAGTACCATGGGGATGGCACTTTTGAAGTTAGGCTACACTGTACTAGGTGCCCGGTTGGATACTGCCGAACAACTGCTGGCTAAAAATAAAAAAGCTGTCTTACAGTTGGCCGGTGATTTTGATGCCTTACAAGATGTTCCCTGGGCTGCCTTATTTCAAGACTTGGATGAGGCTTATCCTGGGAGTAAATTTATTCTCACAGTGCGTGATGAAATGGCTTGGTTAAATAGTGCTTCGAAGCATTTCAAAGATTCTCATATTCTATTGCATGAATGGCTGTATAAAAACGGTGTACTACGGGGAAATGAGGACCTTTATCTAGAGCGATACCGGAGACACTACCGAGAGGTCTGC
>JAGQXH010000930.1 GCA_020436695.1 Lewinella sp.
CATTGCTATTTTTCCAGTTCTCATTACTCAGAACCAATCACCTCTGCCCAAGGAGGAGACAAGTCAAATGATCGGAAGGAGCTGACGACAGTAGTACTTTACAGACGCCGGTAAATTAAGAGGATGTTTTTTCAGGCTATTCACAAACTTCAAAGTTTTCCTTAGCCAGGCTTAGCCGAATAACGCTATATCCTCAAACGGGTTCCCTATCTTTTCCAGATCTTGCCGGTATGATCAATATGCCAAGCCAGGCCATCCGGAGCAACCGCACTGATCTTAAAAAAATCCGGCCCGGCATAAAATTGAGGCGAGAAAGGCAGATCGGGTAATTCCGGCAAAGTGAAATGAGTTACATCTGCCGTATACCAGCCGTATTGCTGCTGGAAAGCACGTTGCTGATAGAACAACTGCCACAAGACCCACTTGATCGCTTCCTCCTGCCGGGGCTGAAAGCGGTCATCTTGTTCCAGTACATTATCATCGGAAAACTGCACATAACCCCAGGTCTCGGGACGGTGCATGTCAATGCGGCCGGTAGGTGACCAAACCCAGTTTTCCGGCGGTAGATTTTTATTCGCTTCAGGGTCGGTTATTTTCACATAGCGGCCGTTTATAATGTCCATATGCCAGTCTACCCGGGAAAAATTGACCCGCCACTGATCTCCATTTTTGGGTATGGCCTTACCGGGTGCCAGTTCCCGTAGGGCCGACCAGGGGAAGGCAATTTCAACCGACCAGTACCGATCCGTATCTTCCGGATCGTTCAACGTCCCCTCCAGGTGGACCGCCGTCTTTAGATTGGGAATATTCCAGTTAAAGATGGTATTGGGACCTCGGCGCAGATGATAGGGCCAGTGCAGCAGCATGTCCCAAACCGTATTGTGGGCATTCATCTCAAACTCTGCGTAATGGTGTCCGTCTCCATCCGGATCGATGAAGATCTCAAAGTCATCGTCGTGAAAAATAATGGTGTCGCGTTGATGAAGAGTGGCCCAGAGATGGGGTTCCTCCAACTGAGCAGCAAAATAAAAGTATTCCTCATCCCACAGCATTTTGACTCGGGTGCGATACTCAGGCATTGGCTTTAGTTCACCTTCTATATCCACGAAATCATTCGTCCACGGTGCAGATATCCAGGCCGTTTCATCGAGCTTGCCATCGATCCGTAATGGTGATTCGGTCCGATAGCACAGATAGTTCTCCGGAGCAAAGGGGATGGGGAACTGATAGGTCATCTTTGCATTCGAAAAATCTTCGGGAATTTCCGCACAGCCTTCCGTGTAGCGGGTATCCGTGATCTGAGTGATCTTCCACCCTTCCTCCGAACGGAAGAGCTGAAAGGCATTCGTACCGCAATGGGATAGTTTGCCCCGGCGGTAAAAGGTATATTCGGTCCAGGCGGTAGCGAGTAAGCCATCTATTTTGATCTCATAGCGTCGAATGCGTTCATCCAGTTGCAGCACCTCAGCGGCATCAATATAATCCAGTAAATAATCCGGTGTAATGGCACTGATCTGTGGCTTTCCATCCGGGCCGGAGGTTACCGTCTGTATGCGGGCATCCTCCTGAAATATGGTACGGGCCTCCTTGCTGTCTCCGGCCCGCATGCTCTCAAAAAGTTGTTGGATGCAAGCTTTAACTGCAGCTTCCTCCATGCTGTTTTGTGCCGGAAGGCTTCCGGTATTTATCAGGATCAAAAGCAGTAAAAGTAGAAAAGATCGATTGGCAGACATCTGTTTTGGAATGGTTCAGCAACAAAATAGCATTCTGCGTAAATCAAACCAAACTATCTCATAAATTGAGTGGTCTGCCAGGTCGTAATAGTTTAAATTTATCCGATACACGTTCAAAAACCGTGAACTGCGACTTTTCCATTTTACGGCAATCTCATCGACTACTTTTATCATTAGCAGGCCCGAGTGAACTGGGGACCTGGATCAATCAAAGATTCATTTGGGAAAAGGAAAGCGCCATTCGTTCATTTGCTTTTTTCAGATATTTAACTAATTCATATATTGCCAAATCCGACAATTTCCAAACTAATCCTTCAAATGAAAAATTCACCAATACAAATATGCTCCTGTTTCCTGTTCTTATTACTGCCTTCGAATGCTTTGCTAAGTCAAGTTCTCCTAAATGTAAACGGAGATGGTAAACTAAGTGGAAATTTACAGGTTAACAAACAGGTTTTATTTGGCCATAACAGTACCGGCGGGGGAACCAAATTATTATGGATGCCAACTCTAGGGGCATTCCGAGCAGGTCGTTTAAGTTCATCAAGTTCCAATAATTGGGACCCGCAAAATGTTGGTATCAATTCCTTTGCTACGGGACAAGACCCAAAAGCCACAGGCGACTATTCCTTTGTCGGAGGAGGTCGATACAATACCACCGGCGGGATCGTTTCGTTTGTCGGAGGAGGAGATAGAAACTCAGCTTCCGGATTCGGATCTTTTATAGGAGGAGGTAGCTCAAATACTGCTTCAGGTGGATCTTCGGCTATTGGGGGCGGATATTCTCAAACGGCTTCCGGCGATTATTCCTTTGTTGGTGGCGGAATTATAAATAGTGCCACCGGCGAGTCATCTTTTGTCGGTGGAGGAGTTTTAAACAGTGCTGTCGGCGAAAACACATTCATCGGTGGAGGCCTATATAATGAAGCTACGGGGCTTTATTCCTGGATAGGTGGGGGATACTCAAATATTGCCACCGGGGAACTCTCCTTCATTGGCGGTGGAGAATCTAACATAGCCCGATCTTTTGGAGAAACTGTTTTCGGCACTTTTAATCT
>JAGQXH010000931.1 GCA_020436695.1 Lewinella sp.
ATTGATCCACTGCTTGTCTTTTTTGATAAAAAGCACCATTTTCTTGATCCCTACTTCCCAACTCAGGAAAGAGCGGTACATATTGAACAGTCCCTCCGCCGAAACATTATTGTTGATGGCCTGGGTGATATTCAATAAGCGGTTGATTTGCAGCTGCTTTAGGTTGAGCTCCCGCTCAAGTGCTTCTATCTTTGACAATCCGGCTTTTATTTTTGTTAGATCCGTCATTCCGTTTTGGTTCCCGGTAAATATAATAAAGATGTTGCCGAAAATTTCTCCTTCCCGTCTGTAAAAGCGGCATTTATTTCTAATTTCCAGACTGATTTGTTGCGCAAACGTCAATCATTGATGCAAATTCTGCTGATCGAACCCTTTTTTACCGGTAGTCACCGGCAATGGGCGGAAGGATACCGGAAATTCAGCCGGCATCAGGTCCGAATCCTCCAGCTTCCCGGGCGTCACTGGAAATGGAGAATGTATGGAGGTGCCGTCAGTTTGGCCCGGCAATTCCTCCAGCTGGATCAGCTGCCGGATCTCATCCTGGCTTCCGATATGCTGGATCTGACTACTTTCCTGAGCCTGACCCGCGCACGGAGCGCCGGAATACCAGCAATTGTTTATTTCCACGAAAATCAGATCACCTATCCCTGGTCAGCTGCGGATGAGGATACTCGTTTGGGTCGCAATAACCAATATGGTTTTCTCAATTATACCAGTGCCCTGGCGGCCGATCGTGTGTTCTTTAACTCCGCATACCATCGGACGTCCTTCCTATCGGCACTGGAACCTTTTCTCCGACAATTTCCCGATCAACGGGAACTGGAACTGATTGAACAGATCAGCGAAAAGAGTGAAGTCCTGCCGCTGGGAATGGACCTCCATTCATTGGCACAAAACCCGCCCGCAAAACGTCCGGAGGAGCCGGTTATTGTGTGGAACCATAGATGGGAGTACGATAAGCATCCGGAATTGTTTTTTCAGGCCCTGACCCAACTCCACAACGAAGGATGTGCATTTAAACTGATCGTGATGGGTGAGGCTTTTCAAAAAAGTCCGGAGATCTTTTCCGTGGCCCGGGAAAAATTGAGTACCCATCTTCTGCATTTCGGGTATGCTCCGGACAGAGATGCCTACGCCCGCTGGCTGCATTTGGCAGATATTGTGCCGGTGAGTAGCCGGCAGGATTTTTTCGGGGGTAGTGTGGTAGAGGCGCTTTATTGCAATTGTCATCCGCTGTTGCCCAACCGGCTGGCTTTTCCGGAACATCTACCCGAGGCGAAACGAACGGAATATTTGTATGACCGGGAGTCGGAATTTACGGGTCGACTCCGGATGTTATTGCCCCAAATTGACCGTATTCGCAGCAATACCTGTTATCGTGATTTTGTAGCGCACTATGATTGGCGTATTTTAGCTCCCGTTTATGACGATTCGATGATGCAGCTGAGTAAGAAACGGCTTTAAAACCGCTCACGAGGCTGCATCACAGAAAGCCGCTCACCGCAGTTCCGTTCTTTTTTCAAAGGACATCCGGCCTAACCAGATAGCTATTTAACAACTTGAGCTACATGAAGCACATTAAATTTGAAGAGCATCGCGTCTACTACAATTCCAAAGGTAAAGGACCGGCGGTCGTTCTACTGCACGGATTTTGTGAAGACAGCCGCCTTTGGGAAGATTTTAAGAACGACCTGATCGAGGAGAAATACCGCGTGATCTGTGTCGACCTGCCTGGGTTTGGCCAATCGGAAGTGATGGAGCATATTTCTATGGCGGGCATGGCGGAAGCGGTGGCGGCAGTTGTTAAGGGCCTGAAGCTGGAAGAGATTATCCTGATCGGCCATTCGATGGGAGGATACGTAGCCTTGGCTTTTGCCGAGCGATACCCTGAGCTCCTGTCCGGATTAGGGCTTTTCCACTCACAGGCCCGGGAGGATAGCGATGAGAAAAAAGCGGCACGCCAGAAAAGTGTGGATTTTATTCTTCGTCAGGGTTCAGCCCTGTATGTCAAACAGACTATCCCCAGTTTGTTCGCACCAAAGTTTATCAACAGTAATACCTTTCTCATAGAGAAACTTACCTTTCGTGCTTCCCGTTATGAGCCGGCGGGTATCGTAACGGCCCTGATCGGTATGAAGGACCGGCCGGACCGTTCGGAGGTTTTACGGCAAATTAAATGTCCGGTATTGTTCATCATCGGCAAACTGGATACGCTCATACCCGAAGAGAGCAGTCTGGAACAGACGCATCTTCCCAAAGTAGCCGATATTCATATTCTGGATAAAGTAGGCCACATGGGCATGTTTGAGGCGGTCAAACAGACACAGTCCATCGTTCGCCAATTTGCCAATTTCTGCCAAGATTATCAGTATGAAGATTAAGCAGCCCCATCCCGTACTTTATCAGATCAACACCCGCGTTTGGCTGCGGCAATTCGGCCCGGATGCCTGTTTATCTGATGTGCCGACCTCCTATTGGGATCGTCTGCACGAGCAGGGTGTCCATCTGGTCTGGCTGATGGGGATCTGGCAGACGGTCAGTCTTGATCAGGTGCACCGCTACGCTATGATCGAGGGATTGCAGCAGGAATATACCCATGCATTGCCCGACTGGACGAGCGAGGATGTGATCGGTTCACCTTACGCCATCGATGAATACCGGCCGGCGGATAGGATCGGAAACTGGAAAGATCTGGCTGGTGTACGCAAACAACTTCACCAACGGGGAATGGGCCTGATACTGGACTTTGTGCCCAATCATTTCCACGCTGAATCGAGTCTCATTGCCA
>JAGQXH010000932.1 GCA_020436695.1 Lewinella sp.
TACATTTCACGGATTCCGTTACCTGGAGATTACCGGCATTGATCAGGCACTGCCCTTGAGTGCCGTACAGGGCCTGGTGATCAGCTCGGTGGATGAACTGGCTTCTGGTTATGAAACTTCCAACGAACTGGTTAACAAGCTGTGGGAGAACATCACCTGGTCCATGCGCGGTAATTTCCTGTCCATTCCCACGGATACACCGGCCCGGAACGAACGAATGGGGTGGAGTGGCGACATCAATGTATTTTCCAAAGCTGCTACCTATCTGGAGACCGTCAATCAGTTTATGCGGCGGCACATGATGGCCATGCGCGATATTCAGCGTGAAGACGGTCGCTTTACCGATGTGGCTCCGGTGGGCGGTGGTTTCGGAGGCACCTTGTGGGGCAGTGCCGGTATCATTGTGGCCTGGGAAACTTATCTCCAATATGGGGACAAAGCTTTATTGCGGGAACACTATGAAGCCATGAAGCGCTATGTCGATTTTCTGGCTACTAAAATTGAGGAGGATCCGAAGGTGTTGAATGAAGGTCCATTGGGGGATTGGTTAAGCCCGGAAGGAGACCGAAATGATAATACCCTGTTCTGGACGGCCTATTACGCCTACGATCTGGAGATCATGTCCAAAATGGCTGACCTGCTGGGTAAAACTACGGAGGCCCGCAATTTCCGGCAGCGCTACGAAGAAACCAAAAAGATCTTTAATACGATCTTCGTCGATCCGCAAACCCATAAGACCGTCAGATCTGGTATCCGGACCGGCTTCATGGGCCCTCCGGGTGAGGTGTCGGGAGCATCCGGTTTTGAAAAAGGCAAACCGGTGGACACCCAGGCTTCCTATGCTATTCCGCTGGCGTTCGGCATATTTAATGACCTCAATAAACCGTATGCCGTAGAGCATCTGGTGGCTACCATAAAACGAAAAAATACGGATGATGGAGGCGTAGAGCGGCCGGAATATTCCCTCATGACCGGATTCATCGGTACGGCTTCCCTCAACCAGGCACTTTCAGATAACGGCCAGGATGAGATTGCCTACCGGCTGTTACAGCAGGAAACCTATCCGTCCTGGTTGTATCCGGTGATCAACGGTGCCACCACGATCTGGGAACGCCTCAATTCCTACACCATTGAGAACGGCTTTGGCGGTAATAACCAGATGAATTCCTTTAATCACTATTCTTTCGGAGCAGTAGCGGCCTGGATGTACAACTACTCATTAGGCATTCAACGCGATCCGGAATTCCCCGGATTTAAACATTTTATTCTGCAGCCTACTCCCGATCCGGACGGACGCATGACCTGGGCCAAAGGCTACATCGATGGCATGTACGGCCCGATCAGGAGTGCCTGGCAGATCGATGAAGGTCGGGTCGTTTATCAGTTAACTGTACCCGCAAATACTACTGCTACCCTCTATTTGCCGGCCAATTCCAAAAAGCAGATAAAGGAAAGCGGTGTTAAAGTGAAAAAGGCGAAAGGAGTGATCTATCTGCGGGAAGAAGATGACCGCCAGATTTTCGAACTGGCTTCGGGTACTTACGAATTTGTGGTTAAAAAATAAGATCACTCCAAAACTTATTAAAAAATGTTATCATGTTTCTTGTAGTATTTGGATGTGGGGATAAATGAGTAGCTTCGTGCCCGATAGTCCAATAACCGTTTTATGAGTGCGTACAAAGTCTCCCTTACGCTGCTGTTATTTTGCCTGATATTGCCGGTCGCCTACAGCCAGACCGACCTTCATCCATCCGGAATAGCAACTTCTCAGTCCCCTGCTTTTATTGAAAACCGGGGCCAGATCCTGGATCAGAACCATCGCTCGGATCCGGAATTACTGTATCTGTTGCCATCGGGAAATGGCCTGAATGTATTGCTGAAGCGGAATAGTTTCAGCTATGATACTTATCAAAGGGTGCATACGGATGATCGGGAAAATGCTTTTTCCTTCCACCGCCTGGATATTTCCTTTCCAGGGGCTGCTGACTGTCCGGAGATAAATGCCGAACGGCTTTCGCCGGAAAAACTGCATTTTACCTATCCGGAAGTACGGGACGTACCGCAATACCGCAAGATCACCTATCTGCAGCTTTACCCTAATATCGATCTGGAAATGATCGCCGCTCCCAATACCGGGAAAGCAGTGGAATACAACTTCATATTGCATCCCGGGGCCCGTCTGAGTGATATTCGCATGCAATATCAGGGTGGCGGTATGCTGGCCTGCACAAACGGCAAGTTGCAGTTTCAACTGGCGCACGGCCGGCTCACCGAATCTATTCCGGCGAGTTTTTGGGAGAAGGACCGCAGTCGGGTAGCGGTAAACTACCAACTGATCGAGCAGGAAGGGGAAAGTGTAACTTTTGGCTTTTCCGCACCTGTTGACCGGATCGATCAGACGCTGATTATCGATCCGATCCCGCATCTGGACTGGGGCACCTACCTGGGGGGCAATGAAGATGACAGCAGCCGGGATATGACCATGGATGCAGCCGGCAATGTGTATATAGTCGGCACCAGCAAGTCTCCGAACGCCATTGCGACCACCGGGACGCATCAGAATGTACTGGCGGGAAATAATGATGCATTTATTGCAAAATTCAGCAATGACGGCATACGCCTTTGGAGTACTTATCTGGGAGGATCGGAGGATGAAATGGGGCAGAATATCGATCTGGACGGCTCCGGCAACATCTATGTGACGGGAGTTGGTAGTTCTTTGACCGGTGTAACTTCAACAGGTGCCGCCCAGGAAAATTTTGCGGGGGGGAGTGAGGATGCTT
>JAGQXH010000933.1 GCA_020436695.1 Lewinella sp.
TGCGCCAGGTCTTCTGCAGAATGTCGATCAACTTCTCTTCAGTATATTTTTTAGAGAACGGATCAAAATAGTAGCGAAGAAATACCAAACAGATCACATCTTCCAGGGTTTGGGTCTCGGGATCACGACGCAGCTGTTTTTTCTGAAGAAGAAATTTCACCCGATCTATCACGTCCGGGTCATAGCCCACTTCTTCGAGAATTGCCCCCGCTTCCCGGGCGTGGAATTCCTTGAGTTGATTGCGCCAGGCGTGATAACCGGGCCGATCCATGGGGAAGGTATCACGTGGGATCTTCCAGCGTTGCAGGTGCTGACTACGGGCAGCAAGCTGAAGGGAAACGGAAGCATCGGGAGCAAACTCATTCAGGCATTCGGACATGCGCTGTGCATAGAGCAACTCCTTGGGATAGGCCTTACCTTCCCAGATCTCTTCATTCGGGTCCTGACTATTGGCTGCATCAAAAAGACGGATAGCCTCCTCAAACTTAGTTTGCTCACTGATCATCTCACAATTTAAGGGAACTTTTGCAAGATGTGCAATTTTTTTTGGCAGACTTAAGAGCTAAATTAGCGCAAGTTGCCACTCAGCAGTCTATAATCAGCACTTGGCAATACCATGACTAAAAATCGAAGCTATTTACCCAAATTACAAGCAAATGAAAGCTTCTGTCGCATCCAATTACGACTAGTGCCCCTATCTTTTCTCACTTGCCATCATGACTTATGACTGACGGCTAACGGACTTATGACTCATAATGCACTCACTTCCAGCTTAATCAGATAATCCTTTTTCGGTATTTCACCGGCAACAACCGGCACGGGGAGCACCTCTAACAGTTCGATCACCTGATTACCCACGGTATCCCGCGATCTTCCCTGTTCGGGACTATCAGGAAGCCCCAGGCTGATCAGATCATCTCCAAGCTGTAGTTGTACGTCCACACGGCCGGCCCAGATACAGGTCACCGAAGTGGGACAACGGGAATCTTCAATATCTCCGGTAAAGGTAACCGACCAGTCACCACAGTCAGCTGTATCTCCGTAGCCAAGGGTAAAAACCGGATTGGCAGTGCAATCAATCACATTATCTTCAGGGCTGCCCCAATGGTCGCAGGCGGCCAGTAACAGCATGATCGGGAACAAGACCCACATTAATCTCTTCATTGTTTTCATGACTTGAGGTTTTCTTTAATAAAACAGCAAGGCAAGAGTAAAGGGTTGGTATAAGCAAACGGCTGAAACCGGAAATTAACTTTTATGTAACAGGTATTACGTTGTCAACAAAATTGAATAACATAATCATGAAAGGATGTAATTACCAATAAGCGATTCAATGCTACATGGTTTCATTGCTTCATGGCTGTCATCTCAATGCAATAATGAAGCAATGGAAGGCCACAAATGTTTTCTAAATTTATGGGGAGTGTAATATCCCACTCACAATATCACTCCCTCACCACGTCATTCTCCAGCTACTTCCTGCGCCGAAACCTGCTGATTAACCTCACTGGATTCCACCAAAAGTCCGTCCACAGCTCCCGCACCCTTAAAGGTCAGGATCACCCCGACTACCCGGCCGAAATTCCGTTCAAAGGATTGTTCATAAATAGCTTCATCATTGAGCAAGACCGTAGCGTGCTGATCGATGATCTTCAACTCCAGATCCTGCCACTGGTATACATCCAAGCCAAATGCCGAAAGATCATTATCCACAGCACTGCGGTAATGATCGCCGATCATGAGCTGCAGATTGGCAACACAACCTTTGGGCATGAGCTGCACATAAGCAATATTGGCTTCGGTAACCACCATCAATTCAATCAAAGGACAAACGGTATTGTGAAGGCTGTCAGCTCGCACGCGGGTCCGTATACGGCTATTTGCAAAATCCACTCCGCCGAAATCCTCGATCATGTAATAACGTAGATAGAACTCACGCCCCGGATCTACTCCTGCATCTTTCAGTATAGACTCGGTCACCTGCAACTGCCCGTTCTGCTCCACCTGATCGGCCGGCAAATACATCGGGACTGGATCGCGCAGGTCATACTTTACAAACGGCAGCCAACCTTCGGAACGGATATGCACCGGCAGAAACTGAATAATGGAATCATTGGCCATCAGCCGGGCAAAATGAAATCCCGGCGCATAATAAATGGTAGAAAGATGGTGCTTCTCCGGATCGATCCGGATCTTATTCCTGGGGTTCCAGGATTGCTGAATGAAGAAACTATCGGCCCGGATGTGACTGACATCGTAATTGAAGATCACGGAATTGGGGACTCCTACTGACTCCATTTTGTCGGCCGTAAATAATACCGGACCATCCACACTTACGGAGTGTCCCGCCGCTACCAGATCGGAAAGTTTTTGCCCGCCATTATTGCGTACCAGCCAGAAGATCAGAACGGAGACTAGAAGAAAAGGTAATACCACGGGAGTATAATTCCTTACCGGCGCCCCGGTATCGATCGCCGGTTGTCCGGTCTGAGCCTGCCGAAATTCTTGCCAGTCATCATAATCAAGCACTGATACCAGGGCATTCAAAGTAGCGGGATGCGGCCGCTGGTCATACCCCTTTTTCCAGATGCGTTTTAGCGTAGAGATACTCAGTTTGATGCCTGACCGCTCCTCAATAATCTGCGCCAGGTATTCCAAATCCCGGCTACGCAGCTTGCCCGAAGTTTCGCCCAATTGCAGATTTTCTGCAATCAGCTTTTTACAAAGGTCGATATATGCCTTTTCAGAAGCAGTATACATCTCATTGATTTTCAATACAC
>JAGQXH010000934.1 GCA_020436695.1 Lewinella sp.
ATCCGGCTCCTGCTACCAATTACTGCATATTATCAAATACATCCATTACTGATCTGACGTGGCCCGCAGAGGTAGTCAGCAGTTCCATTTCGTCAGCGGTAAGTTTGAGTTCCAGCAATTCTTCAATACCTCCTTTTCCCAGTTTAACCGGGACACCCAGGAAAATATCTTTTAATCCGTACTCTCCGTTGAGCAGCGCACAGCAGGGATAGATGCGATTTTCGTTCTTTACAATGGCTTCCACCATTTGAGCAGCCGCTGCTCCGGGGGCGTACCACGCAGAAGTTCCCATCAGTTTCACCAGCTCTCCACCACCTGATTTGGTACGTTCCACAATAGCGTCGAGGGTCTCGTCATCGATCATTTCTTTTACGGGAATACCGGCTACCGTCGTGTATCTGGGGAGCGGAACCATGGTATCTCCGTGCCCCCCCATCAGTACGGCCTGGATATCTTTTGGAGATACATTCAGGGCACTAGCCAGAAACGCCCGGTAACGCGCGGTGTCCAGAATACCGGCCATACCGAAAACCCGGCTGGAGGGCAGACCTGAAGCTTTGTGAGCCGCATAGGTCATTACGTCCAGAGGATTGGAAACCACAATGATGATCGGGTTTTCAGAGTGTTCCATAATGGAATTGGTAACTGAAGTAACGATCTTGGCGTTGGTGGAAATGAGGTCATCCCGGCTCATACCCGGTTTGCGGGGAATACCGGCGGTGATCACCACAATATCCGAACCAGCCGTATCTTTATAATCTTCCGTACCCATCAGCCGGGTACTGTAGTAATCGATAGGGGCCTGCTGCCAACTGTCCAGCGCTTTGCCGCGAGCCAGATCTCCTTTTATATCAATAAGTACTACCTCATTAACAATATCCTTGTGGGCAAGCACATTAGCGCAGGTGGCGCCAACATTTCCGGCACCAACCACAGTTACCTTACTCATAATTTTTATTGGTTATGTTGATTTAAAAATGATTTTTTTAAAACACCGCAAAAGTAGCAATTTTTGGTGCCTTTGTTAACTAACAGACTAAAGAATTGATGGATTTAAAGTGGCCGATTACTTTACTTTTTGCTAATTTTGTTGAGTACAAAATAACACCCTCCGGTTTATCCGTTTAAATGTAGCAACTCCATTCCCAACACCCTATTGGATAATCTAAAGAATGCCGTAAATGCTTTTTAGGCATTTATGATCATTGTCAATAATTTGATCACACTCACGATTGACATCCACTTTGTTGAAACCCATTAACCGTCTTCTGAGTATAAGGATACCAAAGACGGCATGGTTTCATAGTACTCAATTATAAAAACAAAGCATTATATGAAAAGGACTTTTATCATCTTTTGGATGGTATGTCTACTCAGCATCTCCGCGCTGAGCTTACAGGCGCAGGCAGGTTTATGTGGCACGACGGGTGATCTCCAGGAAGCATTTATTCCTGATCTCAGAACTAATATTCGCACCGCAGAGTCCAACCCTGTCAGGTTCCGCAGCACTCAATACCTGCCCATTAAATTCCATATCGTAACGGAAACCGACGGCACAAACGGTGTGAAAGTGGCCCGTATCCTGGACCAGTTGGCCGCCCTCAATGAAGATTTTGCCGATCTGGATATTCAGTTCTATCTGAAAGACTGTTCTTTCAACTATATCAACAACAGTACCGTTTACGAAAATCACGAAGTAACCACCGGTACCATTATGCGGGCCAACCGGGATGACGACGCCATTAACGTGTTCATTCCGGAAACGGCCAACCGTAGCAACAGCACCACCGAAGGAAGGATCTTAGGCTATTATCTGAAAATTGCCATCACCGGAACCGGAGCTTTTGAATCCGATTGGCTGGTGGTCCGTAAAAGTGAGATCACAAGCGCCTCCATTACCTTAACGCATGAGCTGGGGCATTTTTTCACTTTAGCCCACCCCCACCGTGGATGGGAATCAGAGCCCTACGATCCGGAGATACACGGCAATCCGGCTCCGAGAAACTCGCCTGCAGGTATTCCTACCGAAATGCAGGATCGCAACAAAAATTGCGACTCAGCCGGCGATCTGCTCTGTGATACACCGCCGGACTATAACTTTGGCTTCAACTGGACGGACTGTGATTATGACGGAGGAGCAATGGACCCCGACGGTGACCTAGTGGAACCGGAGGAAAAACTATACATGAGCTATTTCAGCTATTGCGATGTGGATGATTACTTTTTTTCTCCGATGCAGAAAGCGGCGATCATTGCCAGTGCCAATAGCGCTGAACGGGCCTATATCCGCTCCGGCTGGACACCAACCGAAGTAGAGATCACAACCAATACTACGCTGGAAGCGCCATTCGATGACGAAGAATTGGGCTATTATAACGATGTCCCATTCAGCTGGACTGCAGTACCCGGGGCCACAAAATATCTGCTGGAGATCTCTCGTTTTCCGGATTACCGGGAAAGTACTTCCACTTTTATTTTTGAAGTAAACGGCAATTCCAAAGTAGTAAGCGGCCTGGATGCGAACAAGCTGTATTTTTGGCGGGTTCGTCCGTATAATTGCTACGATACGAATACGCCTTTTACTTCCAGCAACAGTTTCCGGACCGGGGACGTGACCAAAACCGAAGAACCGGGCTTTATAGAAGGCTGGACGGTTAGCCCCAATCCGGTTCACAGTAACGCGAGCCTTCAATTGTCCATCAATAGTAGGGAAGCGTTCGAAGGGCAGGTCGTCTGGTATGGTCTGGATGGCCGTCGTATTCGCAGCGAAGCCGGGC
>JAGQXH010000935.1 GCA_020436695.1 Lewinella sp.
ATTTCCTTCATAGAGGGTATATTGATCGGGAAAACGCAGGGCCAGATACAAAGAGATCATCTGATAACCGTCATCGTGATAATGTCGATTGTCAATACTCCGGGGATGCTTTCGTTTGTACTCTTTCATCAATTGATTACAGTGAAAAAGGAAACGATCTACCCGCCCACTGATCTCGTTGCGTTCATTGAAGAGGTCTTTGAATACCTGTCGCAGATAATCGGCATCCAGGTCCATAAATCCCAGCATGACCTGCTTGGGCTCGTAATTTTCCCTTCGCCAGTGCCGGCGGGTGTGGTCGCTTTGCAGGCTACGGTCGTACATTTCGGCCAGGTTTTCGGCCTCCAGGTCCCAGTTATTCTGAAAATGTTGTTGGATTTCCCACAGATAAAGCCGTTTATGGGCCTCCTCACTTTGCAGGAATCGCCGGTAAAGTGCAAAACTCTCCTGTATTTTTTGAACTTGCATTGGGCAATGATACTACAATTCTGTCATTCTGTGATATGGTGATATGGTGATGCATATATCCAACCTATCTTTTAGCAGCGGACATTATAACATCACAGAATCATATCATTACAACATCAACAATATCCATCCATGATTTCATAGAGTCATCTCCCTGTTATTTTTCTTTTATTTGTTTACCAAACAAGTATCGATGAAGGCTAATGTTCTTATCACACTGCTTTTGTGCTTCGGTGTTCACGCTGTCGGTGCGCAGCCCAGGGCTGCTCAATTGCGGAAAGACATTCAGAATGCCGGGGATGACGGAGCACGCCTGGACGCTATGCTGGATCTGGCTCAGGTCCTGCTCATGTACAAGAACGATAGCGTATTAGTATTGTCCGATGATGCTCAGGAACTGGCCGAACGCATCGGAGAAAACGAAAAAGCGCTTCAGGCCAGAACAGTAGTCGGCCTTTACCGCCACCAGCAGGGCGACCGCAAAACGGCCAAACGTCTCTTTTTCGGTATCCTGAAAACGGCTCGCGAACAAGATGCTAAAAGTATGGTGCCCGTCATTTATAACAATCTGGCGCAGATCTATCGTCGCGACGGGCAGCGCGACTCTGCTTTCTACTATTGGTCGGAAGCGGAAAAAGAATATGAAGCGGCCGGATATCCCTATGAGGTGTGGCGGGTATGTCTGGGCCTGGGACAGATCTTTTCCGAAAAGGGCGACCTGGTTAACGGTGAGCAATATCTGCGCAAAGCATACGATATTGCTGCCAACGGAGACAACCGTATCGATCAGGGGTATACACTTTTTCATCTGGGTAGTTTTTATTTCAGTACGGAGAATTTTTCCAAACTGGAAGAAGTGAAGGCCATTTGGGATGAAAGACAGGCGGCGCGCAGTACGAGCCGGGAGATCATGGAATTGCCGGAACATACCAGCATGCTCTATCTATTCGGGCAGACGGACAAAGATGCGATCCCCCGCCTGCAAAGGGCCGCACAATTCTACCGGGAAAAAAATGCCATCTTCAGTGAGGCCTGGGTGCTGGAAAATCTGGGCATCTTCCTGATCCGCGCGCAGCGAAACGCTGAAGGGGAAGCCGCTTTGGAAGAAGCGCTCGACATATTTCAACGCAACGGCTCGAAAGTACGGATAGGAGCCGTTCGTTACCAATTGTATCAGCATTACCAATCGGTGGGAGCATATGAAAAATCATTGCAAATGCTGGTGGCTTACAGCCAGTTGAAAGACAGCTTGCGTTCGGAAGAGATTGAGGATAACCTGGCCCAACTACAGGTACAGTACGAAACCGAAAAAAAGGAGCAACTGCTGCGCATTCAGGACCTGGAACTCAAACAGAAGACCCAGGAACGTAACCTGTTGCTGGGAGCTTCTGTTTTGCTGGGGTTGCTGGCCCTTAGTATTTTCCTGGGTTACCGCCAACGCCTGCGGGCCAACCAACAACTCAGCGCTCAGGAAGCTGAACTGCAGGATCAGCGCATCCGCCAGCTCGAACAGGAAAATCATCTACTGTCCCTGACGGCCATGATCGAAGGGCAGGAGAGCGAACGCCAGCGTATCGCTCAGGATCTGCACGACGGCATTGGTGGCCTACTTACTACGGTCAAAGCGCATTTCTATGCCATTCAGGAGCAGGTAGAAAAACTACAGCAACTCAATATCTACAAAAAGACCAATGACCTGATCGATGAGGCCTGCCAGGAAGTACGCCGCATATCCCAGAATATGATGCCGCGTTCGCTGCAATTACTGGGTCTCAGAGGGGCCATTGAAGACCTCGCTACTCAGTTGCGCCACAGTGGCCTGGCGTGCGAACTGGAGATCATCGGCCTACCGGAAGACATGGATCAGACCCGCTCCGTAATGCTCTACCGGATCATCCAGGAGCTTTGTCAGAACATCAGTAAACACGCAGCTGCAGAAAATGTATTCATTCAACTGCTGGGACACGGCAGTGAATTGAGCCTGATCGTGGAAGATGATGGCCGTGGATTCGATTACAACCGGGTCAAAGGGAGCAGCCCTTCGCTGGGCTTGAAAAATATCGAATCCCGCGTGAAATTTTTGAAGGGCAGTCTGGAAGTGGATTCTGTTATTGATGAAGGAACTACCGTCATGATCCAGATTCCTGAGTAATGTTATAATGCTGTGATGCTGTGAGGAGTAATGGTACTGCAAATCTTCGACATGTTGCACCAATTAATGCTGTGATGTTGTAATGTTATGATGAATGATGGTACTGCAAATGAGAGTGTACATTTGTTCGTGTTT
>JAGQXH010000936.1 GCA_020436695.1 Lewinella sp.
GAAACGGGCCGGGTATCTTTTGCTTTTGACGGCCAGTTGGAACGCTACCTGAGTGAGCAGCGACTGATGGAGTTGCTGGAGGAGCATTATATTTGAACATCCATTCTGATGGTCTTACTCCTGTGTAACAGTATAATTCAATTTCTTTCATTTCACCACTGACTTGATTATCCCCTTGATAAACTACTACTATGAAAATGTATAAGACGCTGCTCTTTCTCCTGCTCCCATTGATGACAATAGCCCAGGTTCAAACCGATGAACCGGTAGACGACTTATCCGGAGATGTTTGGAATGTGAATATTACCGAAGATCCGGATATGTTGAGCCGATATGCTGCAAAATATTAACAGGCTGACTTTTGTAGACATGGAGCTTTCGGATTCTCTACTCCTGCATTTCAATAAATTTGGTCGTATTACAGCGCTTCTAACCAGTCCGGCCAATCTGCAAAAACTATTGGAATTGGATGCCGGGCATAATATATCGGGTATCCAGGTCAAAGGAAAAGAAAAAATGCGGATACTGGATGAACGGATATTCAACCTCAAAAGCCTCAAATATCTGCATCTCTACAACCAGGGACTCCCCGTTTTACCGGATATTCCCGAAAATCATACCCTGGAAGGCCTCAATTTGGCAGGCAATGCCTTTTCGGAACTTCCATATGTAGTGGGGCAGCTTAAATCTCTTAGATATATCAATCTGGCAGGAAATGATCTCACTGCTTTTCCCATGAACGTTCGCCTCGAAAAACTGAAAAGTCTATCAATCAGCCCTAAGTCTTCAGCCATTCACCGAAATATGGAGATCAGGTCTGGATTCAGTGAGTATTTTCCTGCTTTGTCGGACTTATCTGTTCACGGCTACGATACGCTGATCATTAGAGACTTTTCCCTTGACCTCAATCTGCAGATCCTGTATTTTACGGCAAATTTTATAGCCGTCGATGCGATGGAAACGGATACTCTGGTCCGAAGCGGACATTTTGTATTGCAGGGAAAGACGATCGATGGTCGCAGTGGCAGCTATCCGAATGTGCCGGAAATGGAAATACGCGAGACAGAAGCAGATGCCCTGCCTTCCTCACTACGCAACAACACCAACTTAAAGAAATTATCTTTCAGTAGTGCCAATTTTGGCAGGCTAAGTTTTACGGCTTTGCCGGAAAGCATCAGATATATTCATTTTGCGGTAGATAATATTACGGAAGTTGATGAAGATATCAATCGCCTGAAAGCCTTAAACTATGTGGCTTTTAACAACAATCTTATTACGG
The DNA here is from genome assembly GCA_020436695.1 of Lewinella sp. Lineage (GTDB taxonomy): Bacteria > Bacteroidota > Bacteroidia > Chitinophagales > Saprospiraceae > Flavilitoribacter. Next base: position 1,280 of record JAGQXH010000936.1, read on the forward strand.
AGGTACCGCGGATCGATCTGCCGGAACTGAATGAGCTGAACCTGTCCGGGAATAAGATCCGGATCATTCGGTATTTACCGGCTGCCCGGGAGATCACATTTTTGGGTAATGAAATAGAATCTATTGATGATTCAGTAACCTTTCCTGATAAGCTGGAAGTGTTGGATCTTGCCATAAACGATCTCCCCGTTATTCCCAGTGCATTGGCTAAAGCCGAAACGCTAAAGGAATTGGATCTGAGTGAAAACGAGATCACTGAAATTCCGGATTTTATCCCGGCCTTGTCCAATATCCTGGTTGGAGGAGAGCTTGGTCCATTGCATAAATGAGCTAAAAAGCGTTGAAAAAGTGACCTTTACATTCTATTTGCCATGAATTCCAATACCGAAGTTTTGATCAGGACATTACTTTTGCCGGCAGTGCTTGGTATCCTGCCTATCCTGCTGTCTGCCCAGTTACTCATTCCGGGACAGATCGAAGACGCTGTGTTATATGTAGGCTATCGCGGGACAATAAAAAAATCCGGTCGGATAAAGGCGTTTTCATTAGCTGCACCAACCGAAAAGCGGATCACTTACACTCCGACCATTCTAAATCCGGGTTTGCCTTTTTGCTGGCAAAAAGTGGGCGATGAAATTGTGGTGCCCTACGGTTACGGTAGATTACCCACCAATGGAAAGGCATTGATCCATAATTTTCATTTGGAAAAAAGGGATTCCCTCACCGCCGTAAATGACCGAAGCAGGATCATTGACAGTTTAATCCTCATCTACGGAGACTCCAGTAAAGCCATCGCTTGGCTGGGGTTACAAAAAATAAAGGCCACTAATTATCAGTGGTTCAGGCCACTTTTTGACCTCTATGAAGAGATGTACTTTGATTCAGGTCTCAGACCGGGGGCTCGTCTGATCTCTTTTGATTGCACCGTTGATAAAAATGGTAAGTTTACGTTTTTTGTCCGCAGCAAAGGCAAGTTTGAAATCTGGGATTTTGATTACATGAACACATTTGACGAGCGAGAGGAAGAATGGAAATCGATAAGACGTTATCAACCCCAGCGCATCACCTATTTTGAACGCTCCGGTGTTCCCGATACCACATACTTCCTTCCCGAAGTGGACCGACCGGTCTTCGATACTCTTTTCTTTGATGGTCATTTCAAAGTGTTTCGCCAAGCTGATCAATACTATCTACTCAACTTAAAGAATGGAGCTATTTACTTTCTGGCTGCAAGGGCCGTATCCCTGATCGGTCGGCTTAGGGTGGAGGCTTATCCGGATTGGGTATTAACTCAGCCATTGGTCATCGAAGACCGCGACCGGCAGAGATCGTCGACGGTCTCGCGGATGCGCGTCTCGCCCTGCGCCATGTACGACACACAGTCGGCGTCGAGGGCGAGCAGCGCCTCGACGTCGTTCGTCGCGAGGATGCCCGTCGGGCGGGCGAGATCGCCGAGCTCCGCCGCGTCGCGGC
>JAGQXH010000937.1 GCA_020436695.1 Lewinella sp.
ACCAGGCACATCTGTATACCCGGTAGCGGATAGCCCGCATGTGCAGGTTTCATCGGGCTGAGCCCACCCAGGCCGGAGATCATGATGCCGCCGGTCTCGGTTTGCCACCAGGTATCCACAATTGGACATCCCTTATTGCCTACTACTTCGTAATACCAGTTCCACGCCTCTTCGTTAATCGGTTCACCCACACTGCCCAGCAGGCGCAGCGAACTCAGGTCGAATTTTTTAACAGGTTCCTCACCGAAAGCCATCAGGGCCCGAATGGCGGTAGGTGCCGTGTAAAATTGATTGACCTTGTGTTTCTCCACAACTTCCCAGAACCGGCCCGGATGCGGATAGGTAGGCACTCCTTCGAACATTACCGTCGTAGCTCCGGCTGATAGCGGTCCGTATACGATATAGGAATGGCCGGTGATCCAGCCGATGTCGGCTGTACACCAGTAGATGTCACCTTCCCGGTATTGGAATACATTCTGGAAAGAATAGGTGGTATACACCATATACCCGCCGCAGGTGTGCACCACACCTTTCGGTTTGCCGGTAGAGCCGGAAGTATACAGGATAAACAGCATGTCTTCGGCGTCCATCACTTCAGCCGGGCAACTGCCGGACTGCGGATCAACTTCCTCGTGCCACCACTTGTCGCGTCCGTCGGTCCATTCTATGGGGTCGGCGGTATTGCGGTGTACCAGCACGGTCTCAATACTATCACAACCCATGGCCAGGGCTTCGTCTACTACACTTTTTACCGGAATGTGTTTAGCACCCCGATTATTGTAGTCGGAGCAGATCACCATCTTGCAGGTGGCATCTTTGATGCGGTCGGCCAGGGCCTGGGCGGAGAAGCCCGCAAAAACCACAGAATGGACGGCACCTACCCGGGCGCAGGCCAGCACTCCGATTGCCAGCTCGGGTACCATAGGCATATAGAAGCACACCCGGTCTCCTTTTTTAATGCCGTTGGCCTTGAGGGCATTGGCGGCCCGGCATACGGCAAGGTGTAGTTCGCGATAGGTATAGGTCCGTACCGGATCGTTAGGATCGTTGGGCTCAAACAGGATGGCAACCTGATCAGGGCGGGTTTCCAAATGCCGGTCCAGACAGTTTTCGGTGATATTCAGCTTGCCGCCCTGAAACCATTTTACATCAGGTTTGCGGAAATCCCACTCCAGGACTTTATCCCATTTTTTGTGCCACTGGAAAGTGTCCGCTATGCCGGCCCAAAAGCTTTCGGGATCGGCTACACTTTGTTCGTATTGTTCTTTGTATTCGTCGAAGGAATTGATACGATGGGTCATGTTGGTTGGTTTTATCTTTTGATTTTCTTTAGGTTCCATTTGTTCAAAGGTAGTAAACTTGTGCTTAAGCATCCATGGTCAATGATAAGAATCATGGACCAAAATGCGTTCTAGCAGTAAAGCCGCAAAAATTTAAAAAACCTCCATATATTGCGGCTTTTAGGGTTCTGAGGCAACGTTGGGGAGCCAAAAATAGTAATCAGATATGAAACACATTAGTTATTCCAAAAGCCTTTTTATTTTAATTGTATACTGTACCGGATTCTTTTCTGCCTGTAGTAGCGATTCCCCTGCTCAATCGCCGGTTGGTTATGGCAATTCAGATCAGAATATTGTTGTTGAGCAACGCAACTTTGCCAAACAGTCGGAGCATTGCGCAGTGGACAGCCTGCACTGCATGACCATCAATCTGAGTTATCCGTATGTGGTGAGCGGCCCTGCGTCAGTAATCGATCCCATTAATGATACCATTTCTATTCATTTAAAACGCAATGTGGCTGTTTTTGCCGTAGAATCATCCGAACTGGAGACCAGCCTGGAGGATATTGCGAGGAAATATATACAGGAGTTTGACCAATTGGTGGCTGATTCTCCTGAATATCCCTTTTCCTGGGAAATTGAGGTGGAAGGATCCGTTTTCTATCAATCGGATAAGGTGCTATCCGTAGCCCTGAATGCCTATGCTTACACCGGCGGTGCCCATCCTAATTTTTTCCTGGACCTGATCAACTTTGACCTCGCTACCGGTAGAAAACTGACGCTTAACGATATTTTTTCCAACCTGGATCAACTGAAGGTGGTAGTCGAAAATAAATTCCGCGAGGTGCGGGAGATCGATCCCAAAACCTCCATTGCGGATGCCGGTTTTTTCTGGGGAGAACCCTTCGCCCTGCCGGAAAGCTTTGCACTGCAGGAAGATGGGGTTTATTTTTTTTACAATCCATACGAAGCGGCTGCCTATGCCCTGGGCGCTACGGAATTTACGATACCTTATGAGGATCTTAAGGATTTGATGAAGGGGCCGTAGATGACGGCCGCTCGCTGCGCTTGCTGACGGCCGCCCCGCTGCCTTCGGCCGGGGCTGACGGCCGGGTGGGTGTCTTTGACGGACGCTTCACTGACGGAGAGTACTCGCCCTGTGATCGGTGTATTTTCCGGTATTTTTTCAATAGCGAGCAATAACTTAGATGATCTGCATGCCTCATCATCTCGTCAGTGCAGCATCCGTCAGGAATGGCATTGACATTCCGTCCGTCAGCAAAGCGTCCGTAAAAATCGAACATGTTTAAACGATCGAACTACTTTCTGTTTCTAATATTGGTTGTCTGGGTGGTAGTTAACCTGATCCAGTCGGCAGCAGTGGGACTGGATCCCGACGAGGCTTACTATTGGGTTTATTCCCACGATCTGGCCTGGGGATATTTCGATCATCCTCCGGTAATTGCATTGTT
>JAGQXH010000938.1 GCA_020436695.1 Lewinella sp.
GTTGTTGCTTGGTATGACTGATAAGTGATCATTGATGAGCACAATCAATCATCGATCATTATTTATCTCTTATCCATCCTGTTCTTTCTCTCCCATGTCGATCCGGATGCGGTAAACCAGAAAGGCATTGACAATCAAAATCAGTAAGGTAAACCAATAGGGAAATAGGATCATGCTGAGATTGTTGTGTGTTGAATAACTACTTTTACTGTTCCTCAAACAACTGCACCACGGCCTTCTTGGTCACCTTGCCCATGGCATTACGCGGTAAAGCCGTCAGCCAAAGGTACCGCCGGGGAAGCCGATAGGCCGGCAAATAGGTTTTTAGCCAGTTTTTCAGTTCTTCCAGATCTACGGTAATGGTCGTGACCAGCGCTGCGCCGATGATCTCCCCCCATTCCTCATCGGGAATGCCTACTACGGCACAATCATCGATTGCCTGGTGGCGGCGCAATACCTCCTCGATCTCCAGGGCCGATATTTTATACCCCCCGGATTTGATGATATCCACCGAATTCCGGCCAAGGATGCGATATCCTTTCTGAGCATCCAACTGCGCCATATCTCCGGTCCTGAACCAGCCGTCTTCGGTAAAGGATTCGGCGGTCGCTCGGGGTTTATTCCAGTATTCCACAAAGACGGCCGGGCCTTTGATTTGTATCTCCCCGGGTTCTCCTTCTACTACCTCCCGGTCATCCTCGGTCCGGATCCTGAGTTCGACACCCGGTAGCGGCAAGCCGACGTGCCCCGGGTAACGCTCTTCGCGATAAGGATTGCTAAGGGCCATACCGATCTCCGTCATCCCGTAGCGTTCCAACAACCAGTGGCCGCTGATCTCATGCCAGCGCTCCATAACGGAGACGGGAAGGGCCGCAGAACCACTGACCATGAGCCGGAAATCTTTTAATGTTCGCGAAATGGTTGTCTGTTCGGCTTCACTCAGGGTATCGAAATAGGCAATGAGTTTGTAGTAGATGGTGGGTACGGCCATAAACACATTGATCTGCCCCTTTAGAAAAGCCTGGAATACGGCTTTGGCGGAAAAAGGAGTGATGAATTCGCAGGTAGCACCCGACCAGAGCGAGCAGTTCACCACATTGATGATACCGTGGGTATGATGCAAAGGCAATACGCAGAGGATGTGATCATTGTCCGTCCATTCCCAGAAGTGTTGTAAAACACCCACCTGAGAACGAATATTGTTGAGGGTGCTCACCACGCCTTTCGGCTGGTTGGTAGTGCCACTGGTGTAGAGGATCATCGCTTTTCTATCGGCCTGGAGTTCAGGTAGTGGTTGCTTCATGGCGATGCGCTTCGGCATTTCCTCCAACTGCAAAAAACGGATGTTGAGCGATTCCGCCAGCGGCCGGATGGTGCCAGTATACTCCTCCGTAGTCACAACGATCTCTACCTGAGCGTCGCTCAGTGTATATTGTAAAGCGGGTAGGGGATGATCGGTACAGAGTGGAACCGCAATACCGCCGGCCAGCCAGATGCCCCATTGCACCCGCACATAATCGAATCCGGATGAGATCATGTAGGCCACCCGTGTTTCTTTCAGATCAGGTTCATTTTGCAACAGGTAATGAGCAAAGGTCTGAACTGATTCCAACAGTTGTTCATAAGTATAACTCCCGTTGGTATCGATCACGGCAGTTTTGCCGGCGTGTTGACGGGCCGTAGAAACAAATGGTAGCATAAGATCGAAGGTATTTGGAAGGCGAAGATAAAAACTGTTGGAAGAAAGAATTATCCGGAAGATTGCAAATTTAATCCGGATGCATTACCGCCGTTAAAGTGATCATCTCATAATCGTTGTACTTTGCTTACATTTTTAATAAATGTTATCTTTCGAATCATTACCCTACTGACTCGCATTATCGTCGGGTGATCAGTTTGCGCAGTAGTACATAGTACATATCATCTATATATCCACGTTCACTTAAAATTCGAAAAACCATACACATGAAAAAGATCAAACTATCCCAAGAGGTTTTTGACCTGTACGACAAGTACGCTCACAACAAACTGGACCGCCGTGAATTCGTTGAGCGGATCAAGGTATATGCCGTGGGTGGACTGACCGTTTCGGCTATTCTGGAATACCTGTTGCCCAATTACGAAGATAAGCAGCAGATACGTGCCGACGATGATCGCCTCAAGATGGAAACCATCGAATATGATTCACCCAAAGGTGGAGGGAAGATCAAGGGTCAGTTGTCCCGTCCGATGAACAATGTGGAAAAGCTACCGGGCATTGTAGTGGTCCATGAAAATCGGGGGCTCAACCCCCATATCGCGGATGTGGCCCGTAGAGGCGCATTGGCCGGATTCATAACGCTGGCACCGGATGCACTTACGCCGTTGGGAGGCTATCCCGGAAACGATGACGACGGCCGAACCCTGCAAAGCAAGCGCGATCGCAATGAAATGCTGGAAGATTTTATCGCCGCTTTTGAATACCTGAAAACACATCCTGAGTGCGACGGGAATGTAGGTGTCGTGGGATTTTGTTTCGGTGGCTGGATCGCCAATATGATGGCGGTTCGTGTGCCTGAATTGTTGGCTGCAGTTCCTTTTTACGGCGGTCAGCCTACAGCTGAAGAGGTGCCGGCCATACAGGCTCCCCTGCTCCTGCACTATGCCGGGCTGGATACCCGCGTCAATGAGGGCTGGCCGGCCTATGAAGCCGCTTTGAAAGCGAACCAAAAGGCATACGAGGTCTATTTCTACCCTGATGTCAACCACGGA
>JAGQXH010000939.1 GCA_020436695.1 Lewinella sp.
GACGCAGCCGGGCCAGCCGGGCTTCCGAGCGTTCCTGCAATAATGTTTTTTTTTCCAGACGATCCAAGCGTCCGACCAATTGCTTCTCATTGAGGATAACTTGCTGAGCAGGAGGGATCTCTTGGTGAATTTGCGGAAATCCCAGCAAAAGATGAGTACATTTTATAGGATCGTATTCCGGTAATAATGCAATGCCCAATGCATCCAGGTGTTCTTCCAGCTGTGTTTTGTCAAAGAAGGTTCGTCCTACAATAGCCAGGACACTTCCCCTTTTCAGGCGATTGCCTTTCCGGGGTAGCCCGTATTGTTGCTGCACATATTGCCGCACCCGGGCCACAACTTTGGCAACCGGATGATTAAGGGCCAGGAGCAGTGCGTCTGGGGTTAATTCCGACAAAACCGAATTGTTACCACGCAGTAACTGATAGAAAGAATCGCTCAAAGAAGCCGGTAAATTCAGGGTCCGGGCTGTATGCTGTGCCAAAAGCAACTCCTGTTGGCGCCCGGCGCTCATAAGACCGCTTAACTCCTTTAGTTGCCGCAACGGCAATAGATCCGATGCCGATACACGCACCGGGTTTCCGGCCATGCCCAGCCGGATAAGGCCACTTTCCAACTGGCCGAAATCTCGCGGAAGCTCCCGTATTAGATTTCCCTCAAGATTGACCTCCTTTAGCTCCGTCTGGTTCATGAGCGTCATAGGAAGCTCAGTCAGTTCATTCCTTGCCAGGCTAATGGAATAGAGCATGCCCGGCAATGCAGTCAGGGTAGTCAGTTTATTTCGATCCAGATTGAGCTCTCTCAGGCGGGGAAGTTTTTCGGCGGACACCATAAAGGAATTAAGTAAATTACTACTGAGATCCAGCCTGGACAGCTGAGTAAAGGTCCCAATGTGCGCCGGTAGCGTCTTCAGCCGATTTTTGGCCAGATTAAGATCGTTCAGCCAGGGAAGGTGGGCGAGTATCTCCGGAAACACGCGGATCTTATTCCGGCTGAGATCAACCTTTCTCAAAGTGATGCAATTTCGGATGGTGTCCGGCAATACAGTTAGCTGGTTGTTCTGCAGCTGTAGCTGACTAAGTGTCTCCAGCTCTCCGACTGACTCCGGCAGGGTTTTGATACGATTGTTCCCAGCCTGGAATTGGTCGAGGCGAACCAGTTTACCGATCGCTTTTTTCAGACGACCGATGCGGTTATCACTTATATCCAGTATCCTGAGTTGAGGAAGTTCAAAAACCGTATCCGGTAGTTCGGGTAGATCATTTCCATCCAGGTAAAGGCTACGCAGATCACGCAGGTTCCCAAGCCCTTCCAATCCGGACTTACCCAGTTGATTCCGGCTGAAATGGAGTGCCTCCAGTCGGCGCATTTTGCTTAGAAAAACAGCCGGCCAGTCTAATCCGGAATTGTCGCTGAAATCCAGGGAGCGGATCTGATCCAGAAATAGCTCAAAGCAAACGATCTCTTCCAGTCCGCAGGCAGTAAGTTTCAACTTTTCCAGAGCCGGCCATGGCCAATCCATAAAATGCACCCGGCCGAAACGAGCATTGAAAAGATGCAGTTCCTGCAAATTCGATAGCGTAAACACCCATTCCGGAAAACTGGTAGCTCCTTTCAGATCCAGGCGAATAGTAGTAACCGTCGTTTCTCTTCCAATGGTTTCCCCCTGCGTATATGCGATCATATATTGTCCGCGTTCATATTCTTTGCAAAGGTACGGAATTGGGAGCAGGGTTTGCATGGAATGACACAGGATGTATCGAGTCTACTCCATGCCTTAATGATGGGCAAAAAAAATCAGGGTGGAAAAGGAGGAGAAAGGAACTACTTTGGTTTCCACCCTGAAGGAAGGTAAGGTTTAGGTATTAAGATGACTATAGTAAACTTGGGGGAGTGCCATCCATTAATTTGTAAATATCTGTTGGGGTAGAGCATACTATTGCCCGTCTGCCGCGTACGGCAATAGGCGCTTTCAGGATCTCCGGATTATAACGGATCACATTGATCCATGATTCATCATCAAACTCACGTCCTCGAATATGCTCCTGGTAATAAGGATGGGCTTTATTCAATAACTCCTTGGGATGCTTCCCCAGCGCCTGTATGATCTGATGCCAGCTTGTACCGGTACTAGGTGTACATTTGTAAGCGTATGTCTTTATGTGTCTGGAGACACTCTGCGCATGAGCAACCGTCTTCCGATCTGAACTCGAATCGGGATTGTAATAGATCATTATTTCTCGATAATGAGTTTTCATGGCAGTTTATTTCATAAGCAATTGAATTACCAGAACAATATACTTTAATTTATCCTAAAAAGCAAATAATAAAAATTACCATTGTACGTAAACCAGGCATTTCTCCTGAAAATACGGATGGTCAAAAAAGTCTGTTAAGGGAAATACTTCCGTGTAGGAGCCCCGCCCCAGGCTCTTAATCTCCTCTTTGATGTCTCCCCCTTTAAGCGTAAGCAGCCCATTGGGTAGCGGATGTTGTTGTTTGTCTCTGATCAGGCGAAAACTCCAGTGTACGAGTTTATCCAGTCGGGCCACCGCCCGGCTGATCACAAAATCAAAATGCCCTTTGAGATCCTCAGCTCGGGTATGGCGGGTTGTCACATTTTCCAGCCCGATGGCTTTGACCACTTCCTCCACCACAGTGATCTTCTTACGCGTTCCATCGATCAGCGTAAATTGCGTTTCCGGGAACATAATAGCCAGTGGAATCCCCGGGAACCCACCTCCGG